>JAUIEL010000233.1 GCA_030428825.1 bacterium | reverse complement strand
CATCGGGTCGCTGCACCGCCTCGTGATCGACGACGCGGTGAAGGGCGAGGTGCGCGAGCAGCTCGTGAACATGGGCTCGGCGCTCGGCCTCGCGATCGCCGCCGCCCGCGCCGCCGACCCGCACATCGAACTCCTCCCCCGGAACAAGGCCCGCGACGCCGCGCGCCGGCTGCCGGGGCTGGCCGCGGTCTCGATCGCCGTCTCGTTCTGCGCGTGGTTCGCCACCGGCCGCGACGTCGCCGAGGCCGAGGCGCTCGCCGCGCTGAAGGTCGAGCCGTCGGTCGCGGAGGTCTCCGAACGCCGCCGCTCCCACGCCGAGAACCTCGCCCGCCTCGACCGGGCGACCGCGCGGGAGGCGAGGCTCCGCGCCTACTGCGACGACCGCCGTCCGCGCGCCACGGCCCTCTCCTCGATCGTGCGCCTCTTCGGACCGGAGATCGCCGAGTTCGGCGACTCCGACCTCCGCCTGCTCGACCTCCGCGTCGCGCGCGCGGACGAGGGGACGGAGATCCGCGGCGAGGTCCGGGCGTCCCTCCTCGACGTCCGTGCGCGGACCGTGCTGCACCAGCGGCTGGCGTCGGTCGGCACCCTCGCGTCGATCGAGGTCGCCGAGGTCGAGGGGAGCCGGGACGAGTACGCCGAGACCGTGCGGCTGTCGTTCCGCGCCGCGATCCCGGAGGGCGGCCGATGAGGACCGTCTGGATCCTCCTCCTGATCGTCGTCGCGATCTCCGGCCCGTACCGGTACCTGACGACCGGCGCGGCCGCCCGCGACGCGCGGTACGAGCGGCTGGCGACGGTCCGCGAGGAGGCCGCCGGCGTCCGCGCGCTCCTCGGCGACGACGCGCCGCCGCCGACCCACCTGATCGAGACCCGACGGAAGGCGCTCGACGCCGTCGACGAGCGGGTCCGGGAGTTCGGCCGGTCTCTCGAGCGCGGCGCGGCGCCGGGGGTCGAGACGCTCCGCGCCGCCGGGGCCGCGGCCGGCGTCGCCGACCCGCTCCTGGCGCCGCTCCTGGCGACGATCGACCGCGGGACGCACGCGCCGCTCCGCCGGCGCGCCCTCGCCGCGGTCCTGCGCGCGCTCGAGGCCGCCGGACGACCGACCGTCGAGTCGCTCGACGTCGCGGCCGCGCCGTCGACCCGTCCCGAGGCGCCGCCGCTCACCCTCTGGTCGGTCGGGCTGACCGCCATCGGTCCCCCGACCTCTCTCGTCGCGCTCGCCGAAGCGCTCGCGGCCGGGTCCGCGGACTCCCCTCCGGGCGACCTGATCGAGGCCCGCCTCGAGCGGACCGACGCGGGAGACTGGGACGAGATCGGGGTCGGTCCGGACGCACCGCCGATCCGGCTGACGCTCCGCGTCGAGCTGCTCCTGGGAGGAGGCTGAGACGATGCGGCGACCGGGCGTCGATCGAATTCTTGTGTTGACAGGCATTTGCCTCGTCACTATATTCCTCGGCTTTCGCATTCTTGCCTTCAACTCCGTAAGCAGCAAAGAGTTAGGGCAAGTGATCGTGGTCGAGACCCGCTCTCCCTCGTCGACCGCTCCGGACCCGTTCGATCGGCTCGGACGCACGGCGTCGGGGCAGGATCCGGCCGGCTTGCTGGCGATCGAATCGACGGCCCTGGAGTTCGCTCCCGAGATCTTCTTCAGCGACGCCGAGATCCTCGCCTGGCGCGAGCGGAGAACGGCGGAGGACCTGTACAAGGAGATCTCGCCGCCGCTGAAGCTCGCCTGGGAGCGCACGGAAGGCGGCGTGGTCCTGTCGTGGGAGCCGAATCCCGCCAACGACGCGATCGCGCGACTGGCAGACGACGACCCGTTGCTGAAGACGGGGTATCGCATATACCGCTGGCGAATTGGAGAGGACCCCGCCGTCATCGCGACCGGATCGCTGGAGCAGACCGCTCACCTCGACGCTGACCTGGGCATTCGAGGCGGACTGGTCTTCTACTCGGTGCTGACGGTCCTCGAGGGACGGGTCGGAGGGAACGAGACCTTGATCGAGAGCGAGCGCAGCGAAGTCCTGGAAGTCGACCTGGAGGACGCCTTCGACGTCCGCCTGGTCGGATTCGCGGACGCCGCCGTCCCCGAGGGCGGCCGCTTCCCGACTCCGGGACCGGACGCGCGCGTCGCCGTCGAGGTGACCCTCCCCACGGTGCCGCCCCGCCGCGCCACGTTCGACGTCGGCATCGGCGAGCGGATCGGCGGCGTGCGCGACGTCGGCGGCGAGGCGGTCGATTTCGGCACCGGACTGACGGTCGAGGACGTCCGGCTCGTCGACGACGAGCGGTCCGAGACCGTCCGCCATCCTTTGTTCGATCCCGACGGATCGCGAGCATTCGACGAGACGGGATTCCTCTTTCGCGAGGAAACCCGCAGAATCCCCATCCAGCGTCTGGAAGTGCGGTGCACAGGGGACCGGGGTCGCTCCCGGACCTTGCGCGTCGTCCGGCCCTGACCGGCACGGAAATGGAGAGGAACCCCATGCAGCACCCGAACCTCGCTCCGCGGTGGAGCTGGACCGGCGCCATCGCCGCCCTGCTCCTGGCCCCCGCGGGCTGCGGCCTGTTCCAGGCCGAACCGGACCGCACCGACGCGGCCCCGGCGGACGAGCTCGCGCTCGACCACTCCCCGGCCGCTTCGGCCGACGACGACCGCGCCTCCGAGGGGCTCTCCGCCGTCACCGCGTCCGAGCCGGTCGCGATCCTCGACGGGGAGCGCATCGACGTGCTGCTCCAGGACGCTCGCGACGCGGAGAAGCGCGGCGAGCTCCGGGAGGCGCGCCGCCTGTACGCGCAGGCGATGGAGGTCGACCCGGGGCACCTCACGGCGAAGGATTCGTTCATGCGGATCAGCGCCACGCTCGGCGTCGCCGAGCGCCCGGGCGAGGCGGACACCATCGCCGAGGACGCGAGCGAGCTGACGCGCGTCCGCCGCGCGCAGGTCCGCATCGAGGCCGAGAGCCGCATCAAGCAGGGCGAGGCGGCGCTGAACGCCGGCGAGTTCGAGCAGGCGATCAAGGCGTTCGAGGACGCCCTGATGATCGTCCGCTGGAACCCGTTCCTCGAGGCGGGGACGCTGACCGAGGAGACGATCACCGCCCGCATCGAGTCGGCGAAGCGCGCCAAGAAGGAGCGCGACCGGGCCGAGGAGCAGGCGCGTCAGGCCCGCATCCAGCAGCAGAAGGAAGAGGCCGAGGCGCAGGCGATCGCCCGCCACGAGGACAAGATCAACACCCTCTACGACGCCGCGAACCGCGCCTTCATGGACGACCGGTTCCGCGACGCCGAGGAGATGCTGACCGAGGTCCTCCGCCTCGACCCGACCAACGTCGACGCGCGCCGCTTCCTGAAGATCGCGAAGGACGCGAGCCGCGCCGAGACCGACCGCCAGCTCCGCCGGTCGTACAAGGACAACTGGCGCCGCACCTTCGACGAGATGCAGGCCGAGCTGAAGCCGCAGACCGAGCTCGTCCTCTTCCCGGACGAGAAGGCGTGGCGCGACATCGCCTCGCAGGGTCCGATCGAGTTCACGGTCCAGGACGAGCTGATGTCCGCCGACGAGCGTGAGATCACGGACAAGCTCGAGTCGGTCCCGATGACGCTGTCGTTCGCGGACACCTCGCTGACCGAGGCGGTCGACTGGTTCCGCACGGTCACCGGCGTCAACTTCATCGTGTCGCCGACGATCATCGAGTCGGGCGACGAGCCGCTCTACACGGTCACCGCCGGTCCGATGCCGGCGATGGACGCGCTGAAGCTCCTCCTCGAGCTCTCGTCGACCCCGCTCTCGTACCGGATCCAGGACGGCGTCGTCCGCATCCTGAGCCAGGACGAGGCGCTCGGCGGGCAGATCCTCGAGATCTACGACATCCGCGACCTCGCGAAGATCATCAGCAACTTCCCCTCGAAGGACTTCAACCTCAAGCCGTCCGGCTTCGACTCGGACGACTGGGGGGACGAGGGCGAGGAGCCGCAGCCGCTGGTCCTCGAGGCCGACCGCCTCGCCGACCTGATCCGGACGAACATCGCGCCGGAGTCGTGGGACCTCGATCCGAACAACACGATCCAGCCGGTGTCCGGCGCCCTCGTCGTCCGCCAGAACCGCGAGGTCCACGAGCTGATCCGCACGCTCCTCACCGACCTGCGCGAGAACACCGGGACGCTGATCAACATCGAGTCGCGGTTCCTGACGGTCTCCGACACCTTCCTCGAGGACATCGGGATCGACTTCCGCGGCCTCGGCCCGGACAACGTCAACCCGCAGGCGAACATCCCGCCGGGCCTCGTGCTCGACGAGTTCGGCTCGGTCCCGGACGGGTTCGGCACGCCGGCCAGCCCCTCGGGCATCGGCACCGACAACGACCTCGGCATCTTCCACCAGACGAGCGACGGCGACATCCGCGCCCGCGTCGAGAACCTCTACGACAAGACCCTCGGCAACGACGAGTTCTCGAACTCGGGCGGGCTGTCGGTCCAGGCGACGTTCCTCGACGACACGCTGGTCGAGGCGGTCCTCCGCGCGGTCAGCAAGTACGGCACGACGAACATCGTCGACGCGCCGTCGCTGACGGTCTTCAACGGCCAGCGCGCGAGCCTCAGCGTCATCAACCACGTGTCGTACGTGAAGGACTTCGACGTCGAGATCGCCCAGGCGGCCGTCATCGCCCAGCCGATCGTCGACGTCCTCCAGGACGGGGTCGTCCTCGACGTCCGGCCGGTCGTCAGCTCCGACAAGCGGTTCGTCACCATGGAGCTCCGCCCGACCGTCGCCGAGCTGCGCCGGCCGATCGACACCTTCACGACCTCGCTCGCCATCGGCTCGGACGTCACGATCGAGCTGCCGACGATCGAGATCCAGCGCGCCCGCACGACGGTCACGATGCCGGACGGCTCGACCCTCATGATCGGCGGCTGGAAGGTGAACGAGGACCGCGACCTGGTGTCGGGCGTGCCGTTCCTGATGCACATCCCGGGCCTGGCGCCGTTCTTCTCCCGCAAGGGGAAGTTCCTGAACAAGCAGAAGCTCGTCATCCTGGTGAAGGCGCAGATCGTCATCCCCGAGGAGAGCGAGCCGGTCCTCCGGGGCGGCTTCGGTCGCTGACCGCCCCCCTCTCCGGACGCTTCGGAAGCGCCCCGTCCCGGGTCCCCCGGGGCGGGGCGCTTCCGCGTCTCGGCCGGTCCCCCCCACCCCCGCTCGGGCCCTCCTCGGCCCCGCCCCGCGCCCGGTTCGCGCCTCCGTTCCCGGCCGAGAACGAACCGTCTGCGCCCGGCGCCGTTGCTCCCTCTCGCGGCGGCGATACTTCCCGTCCGAACGGGCGTGGGCGGTATCCATTCCCGGGGCGAGCATGTAGTTTGCACGGTCCGCCGCACCGCGCGGATTCCCCTCGGCGTGCCCGCCCTCGCGGCGGACGGCGGCCAGAACCTGACGGACGACATCCGCTTCTCGCGCGATCTCGCCCGCTACCGCTTCTTCGACCTCGCCGTCGACTGGCTGGGGAACATCGAGAAGCGGGGGAACCTGGACGAGGACAACCGGATCGAGGTGTCGCTCGCGAAGGCGACCATCTCCCGGCTCGCCTCCGAGAACGCCCTCACCACCGACGACCGGAAGCGGTACTACGACGAGGCGATCACCCACTATCAGGAGGCGATCGACGGGATGGGGAAGGCGATGACCGCCCGCAAGGGACGGGCGATCGTCGACGGCCTCTCGACCGTCCTCCTGTCGAAGGGGCAGTTCTACACCGACCTCATCGAGCAGCTGAAGGCGAACGAGGCGGAGGACGACGCGATCAAGGCGGCGCGCGCCTCGGCCGAGGAGGCGTACCGCGAGGTCGTGAAGACCCTGAACACGGGCTACGCCGACCTGACCGCCGCCGCCGGATCGGTCGTCGACGAGTCGGACGACCTCAACGCGCTCGCCCTGTTCGCCCTCTACCGCAAGGGGGAGTCGTACTACCGCTGGGCGCTGCTGTACGAGCCGCAGGACTTCAACCGCGAGGACTACCTCGTGAAGTGCGGCGAGTCGCTCGTCGACTACATCTGGGAGGCCGGCGACGAGCAGATCTGGTCGCTCTGGGCGTACTACTACCAGGGGATGGCCGAGTACGAGCGCGGCCGGATCAACCTCGACAACGCGGGGACGCACGACGAGACGGCCCTCGCCAACCTCCTCCACATCTTCAGCGACTTCGGCATCGACTTCGCCCAGCTCCCGGGGCTCGGCGAGGCGGAGCGCGACTTCGTCCTCGGGCTGGCGGAGCAGGCGTTCCGCGGCGTGGCGACGATCTACCGGAACGCGGCCAGCCGCCTCGAGGCGTCGCAGACGATCTCCGACACCGACGACGTCACGTCGCTCGCCCAGAGCTACCAGGCGGTCGGCGAGAAGTCGTGGCAGGTCCAGGCGCCGGTCTTCCGCCCCGCGCTCGTCGCCGCCCTCCGGAAGGGCTCGATCGCGATGATCGACGAGCTCGAGCAGCGGTACGCGCGCCACAAGCTGAAGCCGAGCCCCGAGGGGTATCGCGCGATGCTCGAGAAGTCGCGCGTGCTGGTCGATCTCGGCCGCGGCCCCGAGGCGCTCGAGATCGTGCGCGAGGTCGCCGAGAAGAACGAGCGGAACCTGGTCGGCCTCGAGGCGCAGCGCCTCCTCGGCGACCTCCTCGACACGACCGACGAGGGGAGCCAGCCGCCGTCCGTGCTCCGGCTCGCGATGGACGGCCTGATCTCCGAGGAGCGCTGGATCGACGCGCTGCCGGTCGGGCACCAGCTCGTCCGCGCGTGCGAGTCCGACGAGGACAAGGCCGCGTACCTGACCACCGCGTGGAAGGACATCGGCGGCTGCTATCAGGTCCTCGGCCGGTTCCTCGAGGCCGCCCTCGCGTACGAGGCGGGCCTCGACGCCGCGCGGGCGATCTCCGACGAGGACGCGCGGGGCGAGCTGGCGCTCGAGGCGTACAACGCCTGGGACCGGCGCTACCGCGAGACGAAGCAGGACTTCGACCAGCGCGAGCGGAACCGCGTCCGCGACATCGTCACGCGCCTCGGCGCCTCCTCCGACATCCAGTTCCTCGTCGCGCGCGAGTCGTACTCGAACGCGACGGGCGAGCCGGACGCGGAGAAGAAGAAGGAGCTGTACGCGCAGGCGGCGAAGGACCTCGGCAAGGTCGACGCGTCGAGCAACTACTACGAGCGCGCCCTCGTCCTGAAGGGGCGCTCGGAGGACGGCGCCGGCAAGCCGGAGGACGCGATCAAGACGTTCGACTTCCTGTTCGCGCGCGCGGAGAAGGAGGGCGTCGCGCACAGCAAGAAGCTGACCCAGCAGCGGGCGATCGCGCTCGCGGAGGCGGCGTTCTACAAGGCCGGCGTGCTGCTCGACCTCGAGCGGTACCCCGCGGTCCTGAAGACGCTCGAGGGGTACGAGTCGAAGCACGAGGGGCAGGCGCCGTTCTTCCCGAACGTCCAGTACTACCGGATCCGCGCCCTCGTCGGCCTCGGCGAGTGGGATCGCGCGGAGGACCTGCTCGGCTCGCTCGAGGCGAACCACCCGCGCGCGTCGACGGTCGGCTACGCCATCAACGCGGTCGCCGCCGGCTTCTACGAGGCGTACAAGAACCACGCCGACGAAGGGTCGGAGGAGGCGCTCGGCTTCCTCGCCAAGGCGGCGAACTACCTCGCGCGGTACAACAAGCTCTCGGGCTACGGCTCGTTCACGAACCTCCGGAACGTCGCCGACTGGACCAAGCGTCTCGGCGAGAACGAACTCGCGGCCGAGAACTACAAGCGGCTGATCGACCGGTTCGGGAAGCAGCCGAAGTACGCCCGGACCATCGACTCGAAGGTGAAGCGCGACTACGCCGAGGTCCTCCTGGCGCAGAAGGAGTTCCAGGCCGCCGTCCCGCTCTGGACCGAGGTGTATGCGGCCAACCGGAAGAACCGCGAGGTCGTGCGGTCGTTCGCCCTCTGCCTCGGCGGCTGGCTGGAGGAGGAGGAGAACCGGGGGCTCTACACGTACACCGAGGTCCCGGGCGCCGGTCAGTACCTGGAGGCGATGGAGAAGTGGTTCGAGCTGAAGAAGGGGCTCGAGGACGCGGGCGAGAAGGGGACGGACGGCTGGTGGGAGACCGTCGCCAACTACCTGTTCTGCAACCACATGGCGGCGAAGCAGAACCCCCAGCTGAAGGACGCGGGGCTGAAGCTCATCGAGAACTACAAGGCCCTCTACCCCGACCTCGGGGGCGGGCGCTGGAAGCGGACGATCGAGAAGCTCGAGCGTGCGTTCCAGCGATGATGGCCGCGTTGACACCCAAGAACGGACCCGATAGCATGCGCCACCTTTCTAACGTCCGCTCCGGACACCGTTTCTCGGAGTCGAACCGCTTGATCTCCCGCTCCCGCGCGGCCCTCCTCTCGGCCGCAGCCCTCCTCTTCTCCGTCTCCTCCCTCCCGTCGGCGGACGCCGCCGACCGGATCTGGCAGAAGAGCGGCGGACGCCCGATCGTCGCCGACAGCGTGCTGTCGGACCACTTCGACGAGCTGACGTACCGCAAGGGATCGAACGAGCTCAAGCTGAGCGCGAGCCGGGTGCGGACCGTCGACTACGGCGACGCGCCCGAGTCGTACGAGCTGGCGCTCGACAAGCGCGCCGAGGGAGACTACGAGAACGCGGCGTCGCTCCTGAAGGCGGCGATGGCGGAGAAGGGCGTGCGCGCCTGGATCCAGCTCCGCGGCGCGTTCGAGCTCGGCGAGACGTACCGGCTCTGGGGCGCCCGCGACGCGTCGAAGTTCTCCGAGGCGGTGAAGCAGTACGACGCCGCCCTCGCCAAGGGCGCGAAGGCGCGCATCCGGCCGGACATCCTGTTCGGACGCGCGCGCGCCAACCTCGGGGCCGCGAACCTCGACGCCGGCGTGAAGGATCTCGACACGCTCGTCCAGGAGGCGGTGTCGAACAAGTACGGCGTCACGTGGGAGCTCCGCGCCCTCCACGAGAAGGCGGCGGCGCTCGACGAGGCGGGACGCGCGAACGAGGCGAAGAACGCCTACTCGACGCTCGAGAAGAACGCCCGCTCGTTCTCCGGCCAGGACCAGCTGACCGACGACGAGCGGAGCCTCGCCGCCGAGATGGCCGGCCTCGCCCGGCTCGCGCAGGGACGCGTCCTGATCCGCGACGGCAAGGCGAACCAGGCCGAGTCGTTCTTCAAGCGGATCGTCGAGGACGACAAAGAGGTCGAGGGCGTCCGGGCCGCCGCGCTGGTCGGGCTCGGCGAGTCGCTCGCGGCCGAGAAGAAGCTCAAGGAGGCGCAGCTCGCGTTCGCGAAGGTGCGCGTCCACCACTTCGGGGCGACCGAGGCGGTCGCCGAGGCGACGTTCCGCCTCGGCCAGCTCGCCCGCGAGCTCGGCGAC
>JAUIEL010000920.1 GCA_030428825.1 bacterium | reverse complement strand
CGCGGAGGCGCGACCCGGCGAGGTGAGGATCGATCACGCCGGAGTCGTGACGATCGACGACGGGGCGATCGATCGAAGGCCGCACCCTCGGCTCCCTCCGCATTGGAAGGACGGCTGGCCGGCGCGCGTCGAGGTCCGGGCCCGCGGCTTCCTCCCGGTCGAGACGGATTGGATCGAGCTCCCGATGCGCGCGGATGACGCGCCGCGAACGATCGAGCTCCCGTCGGCGCCGGTGGTCGAGGGGAGCGTGGTCGACGAGCGGGGGGCTCCGCTCGCGGGGGTCGAGGTGGAGCTGGTCCGTCCGATCGACGCCGGGAGGAACGTCGGCGTGGGCGTCCGCTTCGGCGTGCCGTACCGCGACGACCACGAGCTGCACGTTCGCGCGACCACGGACGCCACCGGCGGGTTCGCGCTCCCGTACACCGAGGACGCGACCTTTCTCCTCCGGGCGCGCGCGCTCGGGAGAGCGCCCGTCGAGACCGCGCCGTTCGGCCTGCGGCGCGACGCCCCGCCGTCGCCGCGGGTGCTCGTGATGACCGTCCCCGACGGCGGGATCGAGGGGACCGTGCGGGGGTTCGACGGCGATCCGACCATGGGCGCCGTCGTCGTCTGCTGCCGGGCCGACGGCTTCGCCCAGTCCGTCCTCGCCGACACGGAGGGGCGCTACCGCCTCGCGCTTCCGCCGGGGCGCTACCGGGTGAACCGCGGGGAGCTCTCGGAAGCCGGTTGGACGGCGACGACGCGCGGCCCGATCGGGCTCCGCCTGTGGACCGGCCCCGGCGAGGCGCCCGCCGTCGAACCGGCGCAGTTCTCGGTCGAGGTGCGCGCCGGTGAGGTCACGTGCCGGGACCTCGACGCCCGTCGGCCGCACGGCGCCGCGGCGATCGTCCGGGTCGATGCCGAGGACGAGGATCCCGCCTGCTACCCGGTCTCCTTCTCGCGCTTCCTCGACGACCTGTCGGTCGAGCTGGCGTGGCCGAGGCGAGAGGAGTTCAGGGTCGTGCTCGAGTCCCCGGCGCTCTTCCCCGAGCTGCCGCCCGGGCGGTACGAGCTGACGGTCGGAGGGGAGTCGATGGGGGAGGTCGACCTCCCGGCCGGCGAGGTCACGGAGCTCGCCGTCGCGCTGCACCCGACCACGGTCGCCGGCCGCCTGCTCGACGCGCACGGCGCCGGCGTCGCCGCGGAGCTCGAGATCCAGGAACCGACGACGATGAGCGAGCGAGAGATCCGGATCGTCACGTTCTCCTCCCGGAGTGACGACGACGGCCGCTTCGAGTTCGAGGTCCTGCGACCGGGGTGGTACCGGCTCCGCGCGTCCGTCGACCGCGGAGGAGAGCAGGTCCTGGTCTTCGACGACCTCTTCTCGGTCCCGAAGGCGCGGCGGGTCGAGCCGGTGCTTCGGATCCAGTGGTCGGAGTAGGAGCGTGGGAGAGCCCGTGATGAGGCCGGTCCACGATGGGTCGGTTCCTCGAGGTCGTGCTCCTTTTCGTCGTCGCCGCCTGCGGCTACGGCGTCGTTCAGGACCAGATCACGGCGCGCGTCTGCATCGAGTATTTCACCGTCGGTCACCCCCGGCTGATCGACTCGGAGTCGCCGACCGTCCTCGCCCTGTTCTGGGGCGTCGTGGGGAGCTGGTGGGGCGGACTCCTGATCGGCGTCGGCGCGGCCTGTGCGGCCCGACTCGGGAGACGACCGAAGCTCGCGGCACGGGATCTGTATCGTTCGGTCCTGGTGCTGCTCGCCTTCATGGCGGC
>JAUIEL010000232.1 GCA_030428825.1 bacterium | reverse complement strand
AACGATACCCTTTCTTTCGTCGATCTCGGCCCGCGCGACGGATCGGGGTCCGAGCCGGTTCACCTCCGTCGCCTCCGTTCCGGCGCGAGGACGACCGAGACCGGTCCGGAGGGGGCCGAGAACGTCGCGGATCCCCTCCCCTCGATGTCGCCGTTCGAGTACACGCGCACCTCGAACCGCCCGATCGGCACCGGACGCAGGGAGAACGTCGCGACCCCGGTGCGCGTCACCTCGAGCGAGGCGGACGTCGGGACCGGCTCGGCGGGCGGGGCGAACAGCCGGTCGCCCCGCCGGCGCTCCCGGTCGAGCGGCTGGAGCGGGTCGACGTCCTTCACCCGGACGCCCCCGTCGGAACCACACCCCATCCTGCCCAGCCGGAAGGGTGCCCACTCCCCGTGGGCGAACGACCGGGAGTCTCCGGACCGCCCCACATGGAACGAGAGGAACGGACCTCCGGGCCGGACGAACGGGACGTCGCCCCCCTCCCGGTCGAGCGGGACTCCGATCACGAGCGGCGCCCCGCCGACGTCCCGCAGCTCCACGACCTGCTCGACCACACGACCGATCTCGACCACGACGTCGCGGCGGTCGCCGCGCGCGAGGTCCACGACGCGCGCCGGCGTCAGGTCCGCCGCCCCCGTCCCGGTCGGACGGAACACGTAACGACCCGCCGGCAGTTCCGCGAACCGGAACGTCCCGTCCGGCATCGGCCCGGCCCGCCGGACGCGGGGGTCGCGCCCCGGCCTCGGCTCCGACGCCGCTTCCCCCTCCCATCCCGGACACACGTTCCCCCGCAGCTCGACGAGGATCCCCTCCCGGTCGACGCCCGGCGGGACCTCGATCCGAACCGTGAGGACGGCGCTCCCCGCGACCATCGCGAACACTCCGCCGTCCGTCTCGCCGCCGGCGCGCACCTCGAGCGCCGGGACGAGGAGGTCCTCGAACCCCGGTGCGCGCAGTCCGAGCGCGAACTCCGCGGCGGTGAGCGTCCCCTCGAACCGAGCCTCGTCGCCGAGACGGCACGCGTGGAACCGGTCGTCCGATCCGAGCGCGGCCGCGACGCCCTCGACGCTCGCGCCGGTCGACGCGTCGACGACCGCGAACCGGAGCCGACCGACCCCGCGCGGCGCCGGCGTCTCCGCGGCCACGGCGGCCGGCGGCGCGGCGGCGACGACGGCCTCCGTCTCGCGCCGAGGTTCCGGCGCCCCGGCCGAGCCGGGATCGGCCGTCGCCGGCGGCAGGACGACGCCCGGGTCCGCCGTCGCGCGGGGGGAGCCGGCGGGCGCGGGGCCAGCGGCGCCACCTCCGAACGTGATCCAGGCCGCGAGAGCGGCGAGCCCCACCCCGGCCAGCGGCAGCGCGAGCCGGGGGGAGGGGGACCGGAGGGGCTTCGGGACGGAGGCGACCATGTCTCGCGGGCACCCGACGACGGCCGCCGGGCGACCCGATTCTCCCCGATCGGAAGCGCCGTTTCGAGCCGTTCCCTACTCCGACCGCTCCGCGACGAGCTTCCCCATCGGCATCGTCAGGATCGCCTTCAGGACGATGCCGCGCGCGTCGGTCCAGGTCTCGAAGTCGATCGTCCCCATCGGCGTCTCGTACGCGTGCGCGTACCGGCGTGCCCGCGACGGCCCGCCGAGCCCGCTCCAGTCCGCGTCGTCCAATCGCCGGATCGTCACCGGCGCGGCCCGAGGCTCCCACGTCGGCCGGCCGAGCGACACCGCCTCGATCTCGCGCGACTCTCCCGGCGCGAGTCCGAGACGATGGAGGGAGAAGAGGGCCCCGGCGAAGACGGGCGCCTCGACGAGCGCGCCCGGCGGGAGATCGAGCGTCCGGGGCGGCAGCGGCTCTCCGGCCCGCCGTGCGAACGCCTCGACCACGCCGTCGTCGACGCCGTACGTCGCCTCCAACGGCCCGTCGACCAGCTCGCGGAACACCCCCTCCCGGAACCGCCCCTCGCCGTCGAACGAGAAGTCGACGAAGAACGGCTTCTCGAACCCGCCCTTCGGGAGGGAACGCGCCTGCAGGCGGTATCCCCCGTCGTGCCGCGTGATCGCGAACTCCTCGACGCCGGCGTCGAACCCCGACCAGGTCATCGCGAGCGTCCCTCGCGCGATCTCCTCGCCCGGCGGCGCGAGCGGCGCGACGTCCGGCGCGGCCCCGTCGTCCGGCGACGCCTCCTCCCCGCCGTCCGGAGGACCGGCGAGGCTCCGCGCGTCCGCCAGGAGCCCGTCGAGCGCGGCCCGGTCGAGGAACGTCCCGCGGTCGATCACCGCCTCGATCCCGGCGAGGTGTCGCACGTCGACCAGCGGGTTCCGCCGGACCAGCACCATCGAGGCCGTCTTGCCGGGGAGGATCGATCCGAGCCGGTCGTCGACGCCGAGCGCGCGCGCCGGGACGATCGTCGCCGCGCGCAGGACGTCCGCCGCCGGCACGCCCGCCTCCTGCCACAGCTCCATCTCCCGGTGGACCGAGAAGCCGGCGTGGACGAACGGGTTCGCGAGGTCGGTCCCGACGACGAGCGTCACCCCGCGCCGGTGCAGCGCGCGGACGACCTCCTTCATCGGCGGGATCACCTGCGGCGTCCGCGCCCCGAACCCCCGGTACCGCGGACTCGTCCAGAAGGCGAGGAGGTGCGCCGGCACGAACGGCGCGAGCGCGGCGTCGCGCGCGGACGGATCGGCCGCCCGGGCGATCCCCTCCATCACGACCAGCGTCGGACAGACGACGGTCCCGGCCTCCGCCAGCCGGCCGTACGCCGCGTCGAGCGCCGCCGCGTCCGCCCGACCGAGGTGGCGCCAGAATCCGAACGCCGACCCCTCCCCGGCCTCCGTTCGAGAGCTCCCTCCGTCGACGTGCCGCCCGATCAGGACGTCGAAGCCGCTCAGGTGATCGATCCAGTCCTGGCCGAGCGCCCGCGCGTCGTCGACGGAGGCGCCCGCGGGGACGTGCCCGGTCGCCTTCAGGCCTTGAGCGTGCGCCTCCTCGATCGCCGCCGCCCACGCCTCGGACGAGAGACGGCTGTAGACCTTGATCTGGTCGACGCCCGCCGCCGCCAGCTCGCGCACCGCCGCCCGCGCCTGCTCGGGCGTCCCGCACGCCCTCGAGAACGGCCAGACCGGCGGGTCGCCGTCGACGATCGCTCCGGTCACGAGCAGCTCGGGCCCGACCCGGGAACGGGCCGCGAGCGCGTCGCGGAGCCACACGATCGTCCCGGTCTCCGCGCCCGCGTCCCGCGCGGCGAGCACGCCGTTCGCGACCATCATCGGTCCGAACAGGTCGGGCGAGGTGCTGAAATGGACGTGCGCGTCGATCAGCCCCGGGACGAGGAAGAGCCCGCGTCCGTCGATCGTCCGGCCGCCGGCCGACACCGCGTCGAGCGCGGGGAGGACGGCCGAGACCTTGCCGTCCTCGACGACGACGGTGGCCACCTCCGCGGTCCCGGCCTCGACGTCGACGACGGAGACCGACTCGATCACCAGCGGCTCGTCCGCGGCCGCCCGCGCCGCCACCAGCGGGCCGGCGAGGACGAGCGCGACCGGGACGAGGCGGACGACGGAGAGGAGGGACGGGAGGGGCATCGCGGGACTCCGGACCGGGGACGGCGGACGGGACCTTCGTGCCGTCGACGCGCCGGATCCTTCGCTCGGAATCGGGAATTCGGAGGCCGTCCGGCCGCGCTCCGCTCAGGGGAGGAAGTCGAGGCGGACGGCGTTGGTGAGGCGGACGCCGGTGGCCGGGAAGACGCCGTCGGAGAGGATCTGGACGTAGACCGAGAGCGGGCCGCTCCCGCCGGGCACGTCGAGCGCGAAGTCGTGCCCCTGGTTGAAGGTGATCGGCACCACGAGCGTCGGGACCGGCAGGAGCGTCCCGGTCGTCCCCGGCCACGGGAACGGGCTGGTCGACACGCCGGCGACGAGGAGCGTGGTCCCGATCAGCGGCAGCTCGTCGACGAAGAGCGACGCCTGCCCGCCGCTCGCGAGCGGCGCGCCGCAGACGGAGAGGGTGAACTCCGGGTCGGAGCCGCCGCCGAGGTCCGCCTGACAGACGCTCGGCGAGACGGCCGCGTCGCGGAGCCAGACCGACGCTCCGGCACAACGTCCGAGGACGAGGTCGAGCCCGCCGTCGCCGTCGACGTCGAGCACCGCCACGTCGTGGCCGCCCGAGAGGTCGGCGGCGGTCATCCCGAACGCGCCGACCCAGCCGCCGGCGACCGACTGCCGCTCCTCGCGCAGCTTGGTCGCGCCCCCGGGGACGCCGGTGACGTTGTGGTAGAGGTGGATCCGCCGCTGGCAGCCGGCGACGTTGACGTCGACGTCGGCGACGATCGCGTCGTTCCAGCCGTCGCCGTCGAGGTCGGCGATCGTGTTGTTGCTGCCGAACCCGTCGTCGATCCCGACCAGGAAGTCGAAGATCCCCTCGTCCCAGACCACCCGTCCGAACGCGTCGGTCCCGAGGTTCGTGAGGTGGCGATCGAGCCCGTCGTCGCTCACGATCAGGTCGGGACGCCCGTCGTTGTTCAGGTCGTCCGCGGTGAGGTGATACGCGCTCTGCTGGTACGCCGTGTCGACGATCCCGAACGTCCCCGGCGCCCCCGAGGTCCCGTACGCGATCCGGACCGGCCCGTCCATCGTCTTCGCGACGTCCGGCGCGCCGTCCTGGTTCAGGTCGACGATCTGCGCCGAGGTCCCGAACGACGAGGCGAGCATGGTCGACGGGACGCGGGCGAGGCTCTCGTCGGTGAAGAACCCGAAGCCGTCGTTGATCAGCAGGCGGTCGCCGAGGTCGTTCGGCCCGTCGCCGCCCCCGAGGTCGTAGTCGACGAAGTAGAGATCGACGTCGCCGTCGAGGTCGACGTCCCCCGCCGCCACTCCGCAGAAGTTCGCGCCGACGGCGAGCCCGCTCCCGTGGACGAGGAGCTGCGGGACGCGCGCCGCCTCGTACCGGAGCCCGGCCCAGCTCCCGCCGACGAGCCCGAGGTTCCGGTAGACGCGCGGGTGGCTCACCTCCTTCGGGTCGCCCTGCGTCACCGCCGGCGCGGTGACGACGTCGAGCCACCCGTCGCCGTCGACGTCCGCGAGGCAGACGTCGCGGTCGTTCGTCGGCGTCAGGAACCCCTGGTCGCCGGGGACGTCCGCCGCGCTCGCGAACGCCGCCGTCCGGTCGGCGAGCACGCCGCCGACGTTCATCAGGAGGAGGTTCGTCCGCTTGCCGGCCGTCGTCTGCGGTTCCTTCCGGACCGCGACCAGGTCGTCCCGCCCGTCCTGGTCGAGGTCCCCGACCGCGAAGTCGACCTCGGCGTCGTTCCCCGAGACCGCGGTCGGGGCGACCCCGAGGCGCGTCGCGGTCGCGTCCGTGTATCCGAGCCAGCGCTGGTCGAACTGGGCGGACGCCGCGGCCGAGGCGAGGCCGAGGACGGTCGGGACGAGGAGGGGGACGGAACGGCGGAGAGAGCGCATGGACGGCGGTCCGCGGGATCGGGAGAGTGGTCATCGTAACAGGAACGGCCGGCGCCCCCGGCGCGGGCCGCCGCGGGCCCCTCGAGGTGAAAGTTGAGCGAGGCGGACGAGACCGGGCGCGACTGGCTGGCCGCCGAGCCGTTCACGCTCGTGCTCGGCGCCGGCTTCTTCGGGTTCTTCGCGCACGCCGGCCTCCTCGCCGCGCTCGCCCGGGCCGACCTCCGGCCGCGCCGGATCGTCGGGGTCTCGGCGGGCGCCCTCGCCGGCGGGTTGGTCGCGGCCGGACTCGGGCCGGAGGCGCTGGTCCGCCTGCTCCCGTCGATCGAGAAGGGCGACTTCTGGGATCCGGGCCTCCCGCTCGGCGGGCTCCTTCGCGGCGAGCGCTTCGGCGACCTCCTCCGCCGGTCCCTCGAGCCGCTCGGGGTCTCTCGCGTCGAGGACTGCCCGACGCCGCTCACCGTCGTCGCCGCCCGGCCGTTCACCCGCCGGACCGTCCCGATCGATCGCGGCCCGCTCGAGACCGCGGTCCGCGCGTCGTGCGCCGTCCCGCTCCTCTTCCGGCCGGTCCGCCACGGCGGCCGGTGGCTGGTCGACGGCGGCATCTCCGATCGGGAGGGACTCTCCGCGCTCGGACCGGACGAGCGGGCGTTCGTCCACGACCTCCCGAGCCGCGCCGCGCGGACCCGCTGGCGGCGGACGCCGGCGCCGGCGACGGAGACCGCGACGCGGCGGGTCCTCCGGATCGAGACGCTCCCCGCCGTCTCCCCCGATCGTCTCGCGCTCGGGCCGGTCGCGACGGAGACGGCGCGCCGGGCGACCGAGGCGTGGCTCGCGGCGCCGGCGTCCGCGCCCCGGCGGCGGGAACGATAGAGTCGCGCGCATGCGCACTCCGTCCCTCTTCCTCGCGCTCGCCCTCCCGCTCGCGACCGGCTTCCTCGGCTGCTCGTCCCCGCCGCCCCCGGCGGACGTCCTGACCGCGGACGCGTACGTCGAGGCGCCTTACCCCGACGTCTGGCGCCGGTTCACCGAGGCCGGCGCGTTCGCCGACTGGTTCTCGGCGCCGTGCCTCGCCTTCGGCACCCTCCCCGGCGAGGAGGTCGTCTGGGGGACGCCCGAGCGGGAGCTCTACCGCGGACGGCTCACCCGGTACGAGCCCGGGCGCGGGCTCGGGTTCACCTTCCGCTTCGTCGGCTTCGACTTCGACGAGCGCGAGACCCCGGTCGAGGTGACGTTGGTGCGGCGCGGCCCGACCGTCCTCGTCCGGCTGCGGCACGACGTCACCGGCGCGCCGCGAACGAAGGAGGTCATCACCGACCTCGGCTGGCAGAAGTCGCTCTCCCGGCTGAAGACGCTCCTCGAGACCGGACGTCCGATGGCGTGGCCGGAGGAGCCCGAGCGCTAGAGTTCCGCCGGAGAGGCGCCGCGGCCCCGCGCGACTCCGTCGACGGGCGGGTCGGTCACCCGTCCTTGGTCCCGTCCGCGATCTCGCGGTAGCGGGCGACCTCGGCGTCGGCGGCGGGGTCGTGCTCGGCCATCACCTTCGCGGCGATCCGCGCGAACCACCGCGCGTACCGGCTCCCGGGACCGAGGTGCTCGATCACGCGCTCGACCCCGGCCCGGAGGTACGGCGCGCCCTCGTCGTACCGCCCCAGGTTCGCCAGACACTCGCCGAGCGCGACCTCGAAGTAGGCGCGGAGCTCGTCCCCTTCGTCCAGGACGCGGGCGGCCGTCTGGTTCGACTCCTCCAGGATCACGAGCGCCTCCTCGTGCCGCCCCGCCACCCCGAGGGTCCGCCCGACGTTCAGCGCCGAGTTCAGGACCTCGTCGTGCTCCGGGCCGAGGAGCGCGCGTCGGATCTCGTACGCCTCCCGGAGCCGGATCAGCCCTTCGCCCGTCCGATGGCGCTGCACCAGCGCCACGCCGAGGTTGTTCAGCGCGATCGCGACCGCGCGCGACCCGTCGCCGAACTCCCGCCGGCGGAGCTCGAGCGACTCCTCGAACAGCGCCATCGCCTCGTCGAACCGGTCGAGCCGATCGAGGAGGGAGGCCCGACCGTTCAGCCAGCTCGCGAAGTCGCGCGGCCGGACGACGTCCGCCCGGGCGCGGGCCCGAGTCACGACTTCGTTCCACTCCCGCTCCGACTCCTCGAGCCGCCCGAGGTCCGCGAGCACGTCGGCGCGAACCGCGTGGGCCTCCAACGTCTCGACGTGGTCCGGTCCGAGCTGCGCCTCCCGCCCGTCGACGACGCGATCGGCGGCCTCGAGCGCCTCCTCGAAGCGGCGCTGACCCGAGCGGAACGACGCGAGGGTGTCCCAGGCCATGAGGGTGTCGAGGTCGTCGTCGCCGAACCTCGCGCGTCGGCGCGCGAGGACGTCGACGAGCAGCGGCTCCGCCTCGTCGAACCGCCCCCGATCCTTGAGCACCAGCACGAGGTTCTTCTGCGCGATCAGGGTCTGCCGGTCGTCCGGCCCCCGCTCCCGCCGCCGGACGTCGAACACGTGGCGCAGCAGCGGCTCCGCCGCCTCGAGGTCGCCGCGCGCGCGGAGGATCAGGCCGAGGTGGTTCGTCGACTCGAGCGCCGGCTCGCTCTCCGGCCCGTGGCGCGCGGCGCGGACCTCCCGCGCGCGCCGGGAGAGCCGCTCCGCCTCGTCGAGCCGGCGGCCCGCCTTCCAGAGGAGGTGGGCGAGCGCCGACTGCGCCTCGAGCGTCCGGTCGTCCTCCGGCCCGAACGCCGCCGTCGCGAGGTCGAAGGCGCGGCGGAGGTGCTCCTCGCTCTCCGGGTACGCGCTGAGCTGCTCGTACGTCTTCCCGAGCGTCACCCGGACCTCGGACTCGAGCTCCGGCCGATCCGCGAACGCCTCGCCGACCCGGGACGACGCCCGTTCGAGCCAGTCGATCAGCCGGACGTCGCGCCCCTGCCGGCGCGGGTCGGGCGCGCGCAGCAGGTCGTCGAGCAGGAACTCGTGGACGCGCCGCACCGACTCCGCCTCGCGCGCCAGCGCCTCTCCCCGCTCCGCCGCCCGCCTCCACCCCGAGCCGGTCCCGACGACGCCGAGGACGAGCACGACCAGCACGGTCGCCGCCGCCGCCACGAGTCCCCGGTTCCGCGCCGCGAACTTCCGGATCTGGTAGAGCGTCGTCGCCGGCCGCGCCGTGACCGGGAGGTGCTCGAGCCAGCGACGGAGATCGGCGCCGAACTCGGCGACCGACGCGTACCGGCGGTCGCGCTCCTTCTCGAGCGCCCGCGCGACCACCGCCTCCAGGTCCCGGTCGACCGCGTCGGTCCGTCGCCGGAGGAGCGGCGGCTCCTGCTCGGTGATCACGCGGATCGCCTCGGCGAGGCTCGAGCCGCGGACGTCGTGGGGCAGCCGTCCGGAGAGGACCTCGTACGCCACCACCCCCAGGGCGTAGACGTCGGACCGCGTGTCGAGCGCCGCCGGGTCCCCGGCGAGCTGCTCGGGGCTCATGTACGGCAGCGTCCCGACGAGCTGACCGACGTCGGTCCGGAGCGTCACCGCCGCCACGTCGCCGTCGATCGCGCGCGCGACGCCGAAGTCGAGGATCTTCGGCTGGCCGTCGGCCGCGACCAGGATGTTCGCCGGCTTCAGGTCCCGGTGGATCACCCCCTTCTGGTGCGCGTGCTGCACCGCGTCGCAGATCTCCGCCAGCAGCTCGACCCGTCGGCGGATCCCCGGCCGCTCCTCGCGCACCCACCGGTCGAGCGGCAGGCCGTCGATCCGCTCCATCACGATGTAAGGCCGCGGGACGCCCCCGACCGGCGCGGTCCCCGTGTCGTAGATCCGCGCGATCCCGCGGTGCTCCAGCCGTCCCAGCACCTCCGCCTCGAGAAGGAACCGCTTCAGGAGTTCGTCGCCGCCGAGCCCGGGACGGAGCAGCTTGACCGCCACCACGCGCCGGGGGTGGTCCTGCTCGGCCTCGACGACCGTCCCCATCCCTCCCTCGCCGATCCGGCCG
>JAUIEL010000919.1 GCA_030428825.1 bacterium | reverse complement strand
GACCGCGACGCCTTCCGGGCCCTCCTCGGTCGGGAGCTCCCGCGCGTCCGGGCGTTCCTGAGCCGGCTCGGCGCCCCGACCGACGACCTCGACGACCTGACGCAGGAGGTGTTCCTCACCGTGATCCGCCGCCTCGGACAGTTCCGACGAGAGTCCAAGGTTTCGACGTGGATCCTCGGGATCGCGGTGAACGTGCTCCGGGGCTGGCGCCGTCGTCGCGGCTTCGAGGTCCGCAATTTGGACGTCGTCCGGGCCGCTCCCGCGCCGCCGGACGGCGATCTCCTCGCCCGGGAGGCGGGGGAGCGGCTGCGGCGGGCGCTCCTTCGGCTCTCCACGCCGCTGCGCGAGGTGTTCGTCCTGCGCCACGTCGAGGGGCTCGCGGCCGTCGAGGTCGCGGAGGCGCTCGGCCTGCCGGAGGGGACCGTGCGCCGCCGCGCCCACGAGGCGCGGACCCGACTCCGGACCTGGCTCGCGGACGAGGCGCCGACTCCCCGGCGCGAACCCTCCCGGGAGGACTCGCCGTGAACCGCCCCGTCCCCCGCGACCCGCTCGACGACGCCGTTCGCGCGCTCCGCTCCCGTCCGCTCCCGCCGCCCCGGGACGGCCTGGAGGACGACCTCCTCCGCGCGTTCGATCTCGCGCGCGCCGCGCCGCGCCGGGCGTCTCGGCGGGTCGCGAGCGCGCTCGCCGCCGCGGCGCTCGTCCTGGCCGCGCTCCGGCTCGTCCTCGTCCCGCCCGCCGCCCCGTCCGGCGCGCCCCCCGGGGACGATCGTCCCCTCGACCTCGCCGCCACGAACGAGGCCGCGACGGACGTCGCGGTCGTCCGCCTCGACCTCCGGCTCGGCGCCCTCCTCCGCCGGCTCGACGCGCTCGAGGCCGCGGCGGCGGAGCCCGAGCCGCCGCCGTCGCGTCCGCCGGCGAGCGAACGCCTCGCCGCGCACGCCGCGAACGACCCCGCGCTCTACCGCCTCGCCGCGGCGCGCACCTTCGAGGAGATCGATCCGCGGTCGGCCGCGCGCCGGTACCGCGAGCTCCTCGACCTCGAACCCGAGGGGACGGTCGCCGCGGTCGCCCGCCGGCGCCTCGCCGCCCTCCTCCGATGAACCGAACCGAGATCCTCCGCTCCGTCTCCGAAGGGAGTCCGACCATGCGAACCGTCCACCGCTCCGCCGCCCTCCTCCTGGCGCTTCCGCTCGCCGCGCCCGCCGTCTCCGCCGAGGTCGTCGGCCGCGCCACGCTGCAGATCCGCGGCGAGCACGGGTACGACGCGACCTCGATCAGCCGCCTCCTGACCGACGGGGCGTACCTCGGCTCCGTCGTGCCGGGGCTGACGCCGGAGCACGCGTTCGTCGGGGACGAGATCCCCGACGACGTCACCGTCCTCGCGTCCGAGGCGGCGGGGATGGAGATCCTCACCCTCGAGCTCGCCGGGAAGGACGACGGCACCGTCCGCGCCCACCTCGCGGCGCTGCTGAAGAACCTCACGGCGATCGTGCCGTCCCGCCGCGCCGACGCCCTCCAGGCGGTGAAGACGTCGCAGGAGGCGCTCGACCTCGCGACCACCGAGTACGAGCGGATGCGCGGCCGCCTCTCCGGCTTCGTCGAGAAGAACGGCGCGGTCGAACCGTCCCAGTGGCTGAACACCCTCCGCGCGTCGCTCCAGAAGCGCGCGAGCGAACTCGAGCGACTCGACCTCGACGTCGCCAGCGGCCGCGCGCTGCGCGACTACCTGGTCGAGACGATCGCGAAGACGCCGAAGGTGGTC
>JAUIEL010000231.1 GCA_030428825.1 bacterium | reverse complement strand
GGCGGGCGCGCCGGCGGCGAGACGTTCGAGCAGCTCGTCGCCGTACGCCATCATGGGCGAGTGCCGGATCCAGGTCGGCGCCAGCATCACCGTCGGCCGCGACGGATCGAGCCCGAGCCGCGCGCGGATCGCGTCCGCGTCGAGGCTCCCGTCGAAGAACCGGTCGGTCTTCGGCATCCCGACCGGGACGAGGCTCGGGTCCCCCTCCTCGAGGATCCCGGTCTCGACGAACCGCCGGCTCATGTACGGGCCGACCGCGAAGAGGCGGTGGTACTTCCGCATGCGCGGCTGGATCGCGCCGTTCCGGACCGACACGCCGTGGAAGAGCTGGACCCGCGGCGCGCCCGTGATCGGGAGCCAGCTCCGGTCGAACCCGCTCCAGATCTCGTAGTCCGCGGTGACGAACGCGTCGAACTCGGCGAGCGACGCCAGCCCGCGGCGGATCGGCGTCGCCCCCTCGACCCCGAGCTTCCTCGCCATGACCCGCGACGACTCGGTGCCGCGGAGCTGGCCCGCGAACCAGAACCCGAGCCGGTCGTCGCCCGCCATCCGCTCCTGGACCGGGCGGAACATGGCGAACTTCACCGGGGACTCGGCGTAGAAGAGGACGCGCTTCCGGCCGCCCCCGCCGATCGGCCAGGAGATCACGATCGCCCCTCCGCCGCGACGGTCACGAGATGATGCGCGGCGGCGTCGCCGGATGGGTCGGCACGCCCGACGGCTCGGGCGGGATCGCGGTCCGGGTCCGGCCGCCGGTCGGCGCCTCGGACGCGCTGTCGGCGCCGTCCCCCGGCTCGATCTCGAGGTACGTCATCAGACGGCTCATGTACTCCGCCACCGAGTCGTCCTTGCTGTGCGGCACGCCGAGGATCTCGCCCGCCTCCTTCGCGGTCGCCGGGAACTTCTCGAGCGCCCAGCGGTGCTTCCGGTAGAAGTCGATCAGCAGCCGCTTGAAGACCCACTTGGTCCAGAGGATCTGGAACACCTTCAGCACGAGCGTGACCAGGAGCATGAACCCGATCAGGACCGCCGCCACGGTCAGGACCGAGGGGTCGAGGTAGAACGCCGACCGGTCGTCGATGTTCAGCGAGAAGTGGTACGCGATCTGGAGCACCGACCCGAAGATCAGGAAGGTGAACCCGATCACGATCTGGACCATGCTCAGGACGTTGTCACGGATCGACCGGAGCGGCCGCCTCTTCTCGATGCCGTAGTACTCCTGGAGCAGCCGCTTGGGGCGCTTGAAGTACAGGCTGTTGAGAATGAAGAAGGCGCCGAGGATGTGGAAGGTCAGACCGATGATCTGCCAGTCGAACGTGACGTCCTCGAACCACATTCGGATTGTCGACGGCGCGGCGCCGGCGTGAGTCCGCCGACGGCCCGCACTCCCTCCGGGAAAACGATGCTCCATCGTAGGGAGGCGCACCCCCCCGGAGCAAGCGGCGCTTGCCCCCCCCGAAGTCGGCTGCTACCGTCCCCCACCATGGATCCCGGGAGCATCGACGCCATCGCGCGGCTCGCTCGTCTCGACCTCGACGACGACGCGAAGCAGCGTGTGCAAGCGGAGTTGGACGCGATCCTCGAGACGTTCCGGACGCTCGCGGACGTCGACGTCGAGGGGGTGCCACCGCTGTTCCACGTCGGCGATCCGGTCGGGCGCCCGCGCGAGGACGAGCCGTTCGACGGCGCCAGCCGGGACGAGATCCTCCGGAACGCGCCGGCCACCCGGGACGGCTGCTACGAGGTCCCGCGGGTCCTCGAATGAGCGGCCCCTCCCCCGCCTTCCGCTCGGCGGTCGCGCTCCGGGACGACGCGCTCGCGGGCAAGCTCCGGGTCGCGGAGATCGTCGAGGAGACCCTCGCCCGCGTCGCGCGGACCGAGCCGACGATCGACGCGTTCCTCCACGTCGACGCCGACGGCGCCCGCGCCCGGGCGGAGGAACTCGACCGCCGCGTCGCCGCCGGCGAGGCGTCGGGCCGCCTGTTCGGGGTGCCGATCGCGGTGAAGGACAACATCTGCACCCGCTCGATGCCGACGACGTGCGGCTCGCGGATGCTCGAGGGGTACCTCCCGCCGTACGACGCGCACGTGGTCGAGCGGCTCCTCGCCGAGGGGGCCGTCCTGATCGGCAAGACGAACTGCGACGAGTTCGGCATGGGCTCCTCGACCGAGAACTCGGCGTTCAAGCCGACCCGGAACCCGCACGACCCGACCCGCGTCCCGGGCGGCTCGTCCGGGGGATCGGCGGCGGCGGTCGCGGCCGGCGTCGTCCCGCTGGCGCTCGGCACGGACACCGGCGGCTCGATCCGCCAGCCGGCGTCCCTCTGCGGGGTCGTCGGGTTCAAGCCGACCTACGGCGCGGTCTCCCGGCGCGGGCTGGTGGCGTTCGCCTCCTCGCTCGACCAGATCGGACCGTTCGGGGCGTCGGTCCTCGACGTCGCGCACCTCGCGTCGGCGCTCGCGGGCCACGACCCGCACGACTCGACCTCCGCCGCGTTCGAGCCGCCCGACTACGCGTCGCTCCTGTCGCGGAGCGTCGACGGCCTCCGGCTCGGGGTGCACGAGGACTTCCTGGAGAAGATCAAGGACGCCGGGGTGAAGGAGCGCCTCCGCGCGGCGGTCCGGCAGCTCCGGGACGCCGGCGCGCGCATCGTCCGGCTCGACGACCTCGACTTCCTGACCCGCGTCGGCATCCCGACGTACTACCTGGTGGCGACGGCCGAGGCGTCGGCGAACCTCGCCCGGTACGACGGCATGCGGTACGGCCCCCGCGAGGAGGCGGCCGATCTCGCCGCGACGTACGCCCGGACCCGCGGCGCCCGGTTCGGCGACGAGGTCCGACGGCGCATCCTGCTCGGGACGTTCGCGCTCCGGGCCGGACACAAGGACGCGTACTACGAGCGCGCGTGCAAGGTCCGCCGCCTGGTGCAGCGGGCGTTCGCGGCGGCGTTCGAGCGGGTCGACCTGATGATCGGAGGGACGTCGCCGGTCGCCGCGTTCCCGCTCGGCCGGAACGTGACCGACCCGGTCACGATGTACCGTTGCGACGCGCTGACCGTCCCCGCCTCGCTCGCCGGCCTCCCCGCCGCGTCGGTCCCGTGCGGGCGGACCGCCGAGGGGCTCCCGGTCGGGCTGCAGATCCTCGGCCCGCCGCGCGCCGACGCCGAGGTCCTGTCGTGCGCGTCGGCGTTCGAGCAGCTCTCCGGGCGGTTCGGCGACCTCGCCCCGCTGGCGGTCGAGGCCGCGGCCGAGGGGGACGACGCGTGAGCGGCGCCGCGTACGAGAGCGTCATCGGGCTCGAGGTCCACGTCCAGCTCGCGACCCGCACCAAGCTGTTCTGCGGCTGCCTGAACGTCTACGGCGCCGACGCGAACACGAACGTCTGCTCGGTGTGCACCGGCCAGCCCGGCGCGCTGCCGGTCCTGAACGGCTTCGCGCTCGAGCTCGCGGTCCGGGCCGGTCTCGCGCTCGGGTGCGCGATCGCGTCGCGGACGAAGTTCGACCGGAAGAACTACTTCTACCCCGACCTCCCGAAGGGGTACCAGATCTCCCAGCTCGAGCGTCCCGTGAACGGCGAGGGCTCGCTCCGGTTCGTGAACGAGGCGGGCGAGGAGCGCGTCGTCCGGATCGCCCGCGCCCACCTCGAGGAGGACGCCGGCAAGACGATGCACCCGGACGGCGACCGGTCGTCGCTGGTCGACCTGAACCGCGCCGGCATCCCGCTCCTGGAGATCGTCTCCGCCCCCGACCTCCGAACCCCGCAGGAGGCGTACCGCTACCTCACCGAGCTGAAGCGACGCCTCCGGTACGCGCGGGTCTCCGAGTGCGACATGGAGAAGGGGTCCCTCCGGTGCGACGCGAACGTCTCGATCCGGCCGGCCGGCGCGACCGAGCTCGGCACGCGCACCGAGATCAAGAACCTGAACTCGTTCCGGAACGTCGAGCGCGCCCTCGCCCACGAGATCGAGCGGCAGACCGCGGTCGTCGAGGAGGGCGGGTCGGTGGTCCAGGAGACGCGGACCTGGCGCGAGGACGAGGAGCGGACCGAGACGCTCCGCTCGAAGGAGGAGGCGGAGGACTACCGCTACTTCCCCGACCCCGACCTCCCGGAGTTCGAGCTCGAGGAGGAGCGGGTCGACGCGATCCGCGCCGCCCTGCCGGAGATGCCGGACGTCAAGCGGGCGCGCTACGTCGGATCGCTCGGGATCCCCGAGGCGACCGCCGACGTGCTGACCGCGGACCGCGACGCGGCGGAGTGGTTCGACGCCTGCGTCGCCGCGCTGCCGGACGGGGGGGACGCGAAGGGGGTCGCGAACGCGGTCACCGGCGTCGTCCTCGCCCTCGCCAACGACCAGGGCGTGTCGATCGCCGACCTCCGCCTCACGCCCGAACGGCTGGTCGAGGTCGTCGGCCTGGTCGACGACGGCACGATCTCCCGGCAGGCGGCCCGGAAGGTGATCGCCGAGCTCGACGCGGGGGACGAGGCGCCGGCCGAGGTCGTCGAGCGGCTCGGCCTCGCGCAGGTCTCCGACGAGGACGCGCTCGGGGCGACCGTCGACGAGGTGATCGCGGCCCAGGAGAAGGTGGTCGAGGACTACCGCGGCGGGAACGAGAACGCCCTGAACGCGCTGGTCGGCGGCGTCATGAAGGCGACGAAGGGGAAGGCGAACCCGCAGCTCGCGCGCGAGCTCCTGATCCGGCGGCTCGGCGGCGCCGGCGGCTGAGGCGGCCCGTGTCGCCCCGCCGCGTCGTCGTCGTCGGGTCGTCCGGGGCCGTCGGCCGCGAGCTGCTCGCCCTCCTCGCCGCGCGCGGCGTGCCGCCCGACCGGGTCGTGGCGCTCCGCCGCCGGGCCGCGGACGGCGCGGTCCCCCTCGACGGCTTCCCGTTCGCTCCGGACGACCTCGCCCTGTTCTGCGCCGGCGCGGAGGTGTCGCGGCGGGAGGTGCCGCGCGCGCTCGCGGCCGGCGCCCGGGTGATCGACCTCTCGTCCGCGTTCCGTCGGGACGAGACCGTGCCCCTCGTCGTCCCCGAGGTGAACGGCGACGCGCTCGACGGCGCGGACCGCCTCGTCGCCGGCCCGAACTGCACCGCCACCCTCCTCTGCGTCGCCCTCGCCCCGCTCGAGCGGGCGTTCGGCCTCGAGCGGGTCGTCGTCGCCACGTACCAGGCGGTCTCGGGCGCGGGCGCGCGGGCGATCGACGAGCTCCGCCGCCAGACTCGCGCCGCGCTCGACGACGCGCCGCTCCGGCCGGAGGTCTTCCCCGAACCGATCGCGTTCAACGTCTTCTCGCACGAGTCCGCGCTCGACCCGGCGACCGGGCGGAACGACGAGGAGGAGAAGGTGATCCGCGAGACCCGCCGCCTGCTCGGGCGTCCGGACCTGCCGATCGCCTGCACCTGCATGCGGGTCCCGGTCGAGCGCGCGCACACCGAGGCGGTCGACGTGACGCTCCGGCGCCCGGCGAGCGAGGACGAGGTCCGGGCGGTGCTCGGCGCCGCGCCGGGGATCTCCCTCGTCGACGACCGGGCCGCCGCGCGGTTCCCGACCCCCCGCCTCGCCGGCGGCCGGGACGACGTCCTCGTGGGGAGGATCCGCCGCTCGACCGGCGACCCGGCCGGGATCCAGCTGGTCGTGTGCGGGGATCAGCTCCGGAAGGGCGCGGCGACGAACGCGCTGGCGATCATGGACCGCTGGCCGCCGGCGGCGCCCCCCGCAGACGCGCCCGGACCGCCGGCGTGACGAGGACGAGCCGGAGCGCGGCGAGCCCGAGCAACGCCCCGCAGACGAGCAGGAGCACGCGGTAGCCGAGCCACGCGTCGATCACGGCGCACGTCCACGGGCCGAGGGCGAGGCCGAAGGCGAGCGCCGAGAACGCGAGCCCGGTCGTCCCTCCGCGCCGCGACGGGTCGGACGCGCCCGCCACCAGCGCGAACCCGGCCGGGAAGACGCCGGCGAGGAACACGCCCGCGAGGAACCGGAGGACGCCGAACTCGACCGGCGTCCGCGCCGCCGCCTGGGCCGCCGTGAGGACCGCCCCGAAGACGACGCAGAACCGGAGGACCCGCCACGGGTCGCGGCGATCGGCGAGCTTCCCCCAGAACGGCAGGGCGAGGATCACCGCCAGCGGGTTCGCGCTGAAGACGATCGAACCGAGCCGCGCCGCCGCGTCGCCGACCTCCCCGGAGAGCCGCTCGACGTGGAGGAGGAGCGTCGGGTTCAGGGCCGCCACCGCGAGGCGGGTGAGGAACAGGACGAGGAAGAGCGGCCGGAGGACCGGGTGGAGGAGCGCCTCGCCGAGCTCCCTCCGCACGCGGCCGAGGACGCCGAGCACCCGCCGACCGAACCGCTCCGTCGACCGTTCGCGCGCGATCGGCGGCTCGGGGACGAGCCACCGCACCGTCGCCGCGGCGACGAGCGACAGCGCGGCGCAGGTCAGGGCGGTCCCCGCGAACCCGGCCCGCGTCGCCAGCGCCCCGCCGACGATCGGTCCGACGACCCCGCCGGCGAGGACCGCGGTCTGCAGCGTCCCGCTGACGCGCCCCTGCCGCTCGGGCGGCGCGAGGACCGACACCAGCGTGAGCGTCGGCGCCAGGAACCCCGAGAACGTCCCCTGCCCGAACCGCAGGAGGAGGAGGGCCCACGGCGAGCGCGCGGCCGCCATCGCCGAGACGAAGACGGTGATCCCGAGCAGCGCGCGGAGCACCATCTTCCGCCGGCCGATCTGGTCGCCGATGCTCCCCCACACCCCGCCCATCACCGCCGCCGAGAACGGCGCCGCTCCGACCAGCACCCCCGACCAGAGCGTCACCGCCGCCGGGTCGGTCACGCCGAGCTCGCGGAGGTAGAGCGGGAAGAACGGCAGGAACGCCATCATCCCGACCGCGGTCAGGAAGTTCGCCGCGCAGAGCGTGACGAGGGCGCGGCGCCAGGCGTTCGGGTCGGACGCTACTCCCACTCGATGGTCCCGGGCGGCTTCGACGTCACGTCGTACGTGACGCGATTGATCGCGCGGACCTCGTTCGTGATCCGCGACGCCACGCGACCGAGGAGGTCGTGCGGGAGCGTCGCGTACTCGGCGGTCATGAAGTCCTCGGTCGTGACCGCGCGGACGACGCACGCGTGGCCGTACGTCCGCGCGTCCCCCTGGACGCCGACCGTCCGGACCGGCAGGAGGACGACGAACGCCTGGGACGTCTTGTCGTGCCAGCCGGCGCGGCGGAGCTCCTCGCGGAAGATCGCGTCCGCCTCCCGCAGGACGTCGAGCCGCTCGCGCGTCACCTCGCCGAGCACGCGGACGGCGAGGCCCGGGCCCGGGAACGGGTGGCGCTTCAGGATCACCTCCGGCAGCCCGAGGAGCTGCCCGACCCGCCGGACCTCGTCCTTGAACAGCTCGCGGAACGGCTCGACCAGCACGAACCCGAGCTCGGCGGGGAGGCCGCCGACGTTGTGGTGCGACTTGATCGTGACCGACGGCCCGCCGGTCGGCGAGACCGACTCGATGACGTCGGGATAGAGCGTCCCCTGGGCGAGGAACTCCGCTCCCTCGCAGCGCTCGGCCTCGCCCTTGAAGACGTCGATGAACCGGTGGCCGATCCGCTTCCGCTTCACCTCCGGGTCCTCGACGCCGGCGAGGTCGGAGAGGAACTCCTCGGCCGCGTCGACGACGTGCAGCCGGATCTGGAACCGCTCGCGGAACGTCCGCTCGACCTCCTCCCGCTCTCCCTTCCGGAGCAGGCCGTTGTCGACGAAGATCGCGTCGAGCCGGTCGCCGATCGCCTCGTGGAGGAGGAGCGCCGCGGCCGACGAGTCGACGCCGCCCGAGAGTCCGAGGACGACGCGCCCCTCCTCGCCGACCGTGTCGCGGATCTGCCGGATCGCCGAGTCGATGAAGCTCTCCATCGTCCAGTCGCCGCGGCAGCCGCAGATGGCGCCCAGGAAGTTCCGGAGGACGAGCGTGCCGTGCTCGGAGTGCGTCACCTCCGGGTGGAACTGGAGCCCGTAGATCCGCCGGTCGGGGTCCGCGACCGCCGCGTACGGGCACGACTCGGACGAGGCGAGCGTGCGGAACCCCTCGGGGAGCGAGGTGAGCTGGTCGCCGTGGCTCATCCAGACCTGCGAGGTCCGCGACACCCCGTCGAGGAGCCTCCCCTCCTGCTCGACGCGGAGCGCCGCGCGTCCGTACTCGCCGCCGATCTCGCCGCGCTCGACGCCGCCGCCGAGGTGGCGGGCGATCGCCTGCAGGCCGTAGCAGATGCCGAGGACCGGCACGCCGAGCTCGAGGAGGCGCGGGTCGAGCGTGGGCGCCCCCTCGTCGTACACGGACGCCGGCCCGCCGGAGAGGATCACGCCCTTCAGCGACAGGAGCGCGAGGTCGCCCGGGTCGACGGTGCAGGGGTAGATCCGGCAGAACACCTTCTGCTCGCGGACGCGGCGCGCGATGAGCTGGGTGTACTGCGACCCGAAATCGAGGATCGCGATCGTGTCCGACATCGGGCTCCTACCAGTCGTGGCTGTAGTTCGGCGCTTCCTTGGTGATCTCGAGGTCGTGCGGGTGGTTCTCGCGCAGGGTCGCCCCCGAGATCCGGATGAACCGCGAGCGGAGGTAGAGCTCCTCCAGGGTCCGCGCGCCGGTGTACCCGAGGCCGGCGCGGATGCCGCCGACGAGCTGGAAGACGTATTCGGCGAGGCGCCCCTTGTACGGCACGATCCCCTCGACCCCCTCCGGCACGAACTTCTCCTTCTCCTTCACGTCCGCCTGCCGGTAGCGGTCGCCGGACCCGGACGCCATCGCGCCGAGGCTCCCCATGCCGCGGACCTGCTTGTACGTCCGGCCACGGTGGAGGACGACCTCGCCGGGGCTCTCCTCGACGCCCGCGAACAGGCCGCCGATCATCACCGTCGACGCGCCGCACGCGAGCGCCTTCACCGCGTCGCCCGAGTGCCGCACGCCGCCGTCCGCGATGACCGGCACCCCGGCCGGCCGCGCGACGGAGACGACGTCGAGGATGGCGGTGATCTGCGGCACGCCGACGCCGGCCACGACGCGCGTGGTGCAGATCGAGCCCGGCCCGATGCCGACCTTCACCGCGTCCGCCCCGGCGTCGACCAGCGCGCGCGCCGCCTCGGCGGTCGCGATGTTGCCGGCCACGACGTCGATGGCGTGGCGCTCCTTGATCCTTCGGACGGCGTCGACGACGTTCCGGCTGTGCCCGTGCGCCGTGTCGACGACCAGGACGTCGACGCCGGCGCGGACCAGCTCGTCGGCCCGGTCGTCGTCCCGCACGCCGACCGCCGCCCCGACCCGCAGCCGCCCCCGCGCGTCGCGCGCGGCGGCCGGGAACTCCATCAGGCCGTTGATGTCCTTGATCGTGATCAGCCCCTCGAGGTTCAGGGCGTCGTCGACGAGGATCAGCTTCTCGATCTTGTTCCGGTGGAGGATGTCCTTCGCCGCCTCGAGCGTCGTCCCCGGGGGCGCCGTCACGAGCTCGGACGTCATCACCTCGTCGACCCGCGTCTCGGGGG
>JAUIEL010000230.1 GCA_030428825.1 bacterium | reverse complement strand
AGCCGATCGAGCAGGTCGAGCTGCTCGACGTCGAACGATCCGCGCTCCAGGGCGGTCTCGGCCAGCGCGGCCACGGCGCGGCGGAGGTCGGCCGCGGGCGGCGGCGGCGGGGGATCCTCGGGCCTCCGTCGCCCCGGCTCCGCCATCGCCTCCCGGAGCCGGGCCTCCGCTTCCGCCTCCCGATCGCGCGCGCGGCGGTCGATGCGGCTCTCGAGCTCCTCCGTCGGCGTCGCGAGGCGCCGGCGGAGCGACGGGCGCTCGCCGAGGGCGGCGCGGATGCGCTCGAGCCGTGCGCGCGGCTCGCCGAACGGGAGTTCTTCGAAGTCGGCGAGCGTCCGCGTGAGCTCCGTGCCGATCCGCCGCGCGGCTCTCCGCTCCTCGAGCGAGAACCACGCGAAGAGGAGGCCGGCGATGGCGGCGGTGACGGCGAGCGCCACCGCGCACTCGCGTCGACGGCGCCGCACCCACCGTCGGAGCCTCTCGCCGGCGGAGCGAGGGCGGGCGTGGATCGCGACCAGGTGGAGGAAGCGTTCGAGGTCGTCGGCCAGGTCCCGGGCGGACGCGTAGCGGGCCGTCGGGTCCTTCTCCATGGCGCGAGCGCAGATCGTCTCGAGGTCGACCGGCACCTCCGGGTTCAGCCGCCGGACGGATCTCGGCTCGCGGCGCACGATGAGGCTCATGACCTCGAGCGACGAGCTCCCCTGGAACGGCCGCTCTCCCGTCAGCATCTCGAACAGGACGACGCCGAGCGAGTAGACGTCGGTGCGGTGATCGACCGGGTGCCGGGTCGACTCGACCTGCTCCGGGCTCATGTAGTGCGGCGTTCCGAGCAGTTCGCCGGTCCGAGAGACCCGCCCGAGCGACTCGTCCCGGGCGAGGCCGAAGTCGACGAGTCGGGGGCGGGCGTCCTCGTCGAGGAGGATGTTGCTCGGCTTGATGTCGCGGTGCACCAGGCCGGCGTCGTGGGCGTGCTGGAGCGCCGATGCGATCGCCGCGATGGTCGCCGCGACCCGTCGCGGGTGGTCTCCGTCGCCGGGGCGGGGGAGGAGGACCGCGTCGGATCCGGCGGCCGCCAGCCGGAGTTCGCGGGCGAGGTCGTGGCCCCGGACCAGCTCCATGGCGAGGAAGTGGACGTCCCGGTCGGAGCCGACCGAGTAGACCTCGACGATCGCCTCGTGGTGGAGCCGCGCGATCGCCCGAGCCTCGCGTTGGAAGCGCTCCAGATCCCTGCGGCTCCGCCCGCCGTGCTGGACGAAGACCTTGAGAGCGACCTCCCGATCGAGGCGGAGGTCGCGAGCGCGATAGACGACTCCCATGCCACCGCGGCCGATCTCCTCGAGGATCTCGAACCCATCGATGTCCGGTGGCGGCCCCGCGGGCACGTCGTCGAGGGAGGGCGGTTCGAGGAACGACTCCTCCACGGTCCCGGTCGGCAGCCAGGCCAGGACCTCGCGGAGCAGGTCGGCGTCTCCGGCGCACTCCCGCTCGACGTACTCCCGGCGCGCCTCCGGCGGGAGCTCCGCCGCCGCGGCGACGATCTCGCGCACGCGTCGCCAGGGAGGAGTCGTCACTCGAGGGCTCCCCTCAGGAGCGTGCGAGCGGTCTTCCAGTCGCGTTCGAGCGTTCGGAGCGCCACGCCCAGGATCGTCGATGTCTCCTGCATCGAGAGGCCGGAGAAGAACCGGAGGTCGACGAGGCGCACGAGATGAGGATCCCGTGCCTCGAGACGCTCCATCGCCTCGTGGAGCGCGACGAGGTCGACGGCGCGCCCCTCGAACTCCTCGACCAGCACATCGATGGAGAGGCGTTCGCCGGGTGGGGTTCGTTTCTCGCGGGACCGGTGTCTTGCGTGATCCACGAGGACGGAGCGCATCGCGCGAGCGGCGACGGCGAAGAAATGGGCGCGGTCCGTCCAGTTCTCGTGGTGGCCGCCGGCGAGCTTGATCCAGGCCTCGTGGACGAGCGCCGTCGCCTGGAGGGTGTGGTCGTCGCGTTGGCGTTGCATCTGGCGGCCGGCGACGGCGTGGAGGTGCTCGTACATCAGCGAGAACAACGCGTCCGCGGCCGCGGAGTCGCCCTCCCGCCATTCCCGGAGCAGCCGGGTCACGGTGTCGCCGTCGTGCAATGGACTCACCTCGTGCGGAGTCGGCGAGTGAGGCGGCGGAGGGGCGGGGGGGGATCCCGGAAGCCGGCGTCTTCGCGTGGCCGCTCCGAACGAGCGGAGCGGAGCTGGCGTGAGTTGAGGGCTCGGCTCCAGACCTGTCAATCGTCGGCACTCCCCAGCGGGCGGTTCCACGAGCGTGAGAACGACCTCTGGGCGACCCGACCGCCAGAATTCGGCTCCGCCGACCCGCTCCTCGGAGATTCCGCCCGTCGCGCGCGCCGCCAGGACCGGCGGCCGTGACAACCGGATGACAACCGCAGCGCGCGATCTGCCAGACTGATCGCGTGCGGCGAGAGACATGGCTCCGGATCGGGTTGCTCGCGCTGGCGGTCGGGCCGGTGCCGGTCTTCTGGCTGCTCGGGGTGCGCAGCCTGGAGGCGCTCGAGGCGGCCGAGCTCGACCTGTCGGGCCGGCGGGCGGAGGGGGAGCTGTTGGTGGCCATGCGCGACGCGGCCCGGGGGGCGCTCGCCGGCGGGGCGCGCGCCCGGCCGCTCGACGACCCGAGCGTCACCGGGGTGCGCGACCGTCCGGACGGCGGGTTCCTCGCGCACCCGGCGCTCCTCGCGGCGCACGCCCGGGCGGCGGCCGGCGCGCGGCTCGACGCGCTCGAGTCGCTCGACCCCCTGCTGGCGGGGGCGGCGGGGCCGGAGGCGGAGGCGGCGGCGCGGGAGGCGGCCGCCGCGTGGCTCGCGGAGGAGGGGGACCCGCGGCGGGCCGAGCGGATGCGCGCGTCGGCGGCGCCACTGGCGGAGCACGTCGAGCGGCCGGCGGTGAGGCGCTGGATCGCGCTCGCGGCCGACGCTCCGGACGCGCGGCGGGACGCGATCGCGGAGTGGCTCGACGAGGTGGAGTCCCGGGCCGTCGACCTCGAGGAGCTGGCGCTGCTCCGCCGATCGGCCGCCGCGTTCCTGGAGACCGGGCGGGCGGCCGAGGTCGTGGCGCGGATCGACGCGCGGGCGCGGTGGCCCGAACGATCGACGGTCCTGCGCGAGCACGTGGCCGCGATCGACGGCGACGGGCTCGCCATCGTCGCCACGTCGCACGGCTTCTACGGCGTCGAGGACGGCGCGGCGTGGCCGCTGCCGGCGTTCGTCGAGACGGTCGGCGCGGCGCGACCGGCCGGGGCGTCGGTCCGGTGGGCGGGGATCGACGCACCGGCCGGGGCGCGGTCGCGGGTCGTCGCCGGCGTGCTCGCGGCCGACCGCCTTCACGTCGACCTCGGCCCGCGCGCGCTGGTGCTCGACCTTCCGGCCGCGCGCCCGCTCGGGACCGGGAGTCCGCGGCTCCTCCTCGCCCTCGGCGTCGCGCTGTGGGGCGTCCTCGCGCTGGCGCTCGTCGCGGCGGTCGCGCGGCGGCAGCGCCGATCGCGCGAGCTGGTCGCGGCGCGGGAGGACCTGATCGCCCAGGTGGCGCACGAACTCCGCACGCCGCTGACCGTGCTGCGGCTGTACGGCGAGTCGCTCGCGGCGGGGCGGGTCCCCTCGGCGCGACGTCCCGAGTACCTCCGCACGATCGCCGACGAGTCGGAGCGGCTCGGGGCGATCGTCGACCGCGTGGTGCGCGCCGCGCGGGAAGAGGACGCGGGCGCGTCGGCGACGGAGGGGAGGTGCGACGCGGTCGAGGTCGTCCGCCGGGTCGTCCGGCCGTACCGGGCGGCGGCGGAGGACCGGGGCGGGCGCCTCGACGTCGACCCGCTGCCGGCCGAGGCGGCGGTCCGGATCGACGAGGACGAGCTCCGGCTGGTGCTCGACGTCGTGCTCGAGAACGCGGTCCGGCACGGGGGGACGCCGCCGCGGGTGCACGTCGGGATCGAGCGGGAGGGCGGAGCGGTCGTCTGCCTGGTCGAGGACGAGGGGGGCGGGTTGGCGCCGGAGGACCGGGCCGAGCCGGAGCGTCTCTTCGAGCGATGGACGCGGGGGCGGGGCGTGAAGCGCGGAGGCGCGGGGATGGGGTTGTTCCTCGCGCGGCGGGCGGCGCGGGCGGCCGGCGGCGACGTGATCCTCGCGGCGGGCGCCGCGGGCGGCGTCCGTGCCGTGGTGACGCTGCGGTCGGCGACGGACGGAACGCCCGACCCGAGGGCGACGCACGGGAGCGACGCGTGAGGTCGGTCGTGATCGTCGAGGACGACGCCGCGCTCGCGCGCGGCCTGGTCGACAACCTCGTCTTCGAGGGGCTGGCGGTCCGTCACGCCGCGACCGGGGAGGAGGGGCTGGACGCGCTGCGCGACGCGCCGGCCGACGTGCTGCTGCTCGACCTGATGCTGCCGGGGATGAACGGGTTCGACGTCCTCCGCGCGCTCGCGGACGGAGCGGCGAAGCGGCCGCGCACGATCGTCGTCTCCGCGCGGGACTCCGAGGCGGACGTCGACCGCGCGCTCGACCTCGGCGCGCACGACTACGTGAAGAAGCCGTTCGGACTGTCGGAGCTCCTCGCGCGGGTCCGGGCCCAGCTCCGCGAGCTCGACGGCGACGGCGCGCCGGACGACCACGCGTTCGCCGACGTCCGGATCTCGTTCCGGAGGTTCCGACTCTGGAAGGGGGACGAGGAGCACCTCCTGTCGCACCTCGAGGCCGGCATGCTCCGCCTCTTCGTCGCCCGCCCCGACGAGCCGCTCCCGCGGGCGGTGATCCTCCGCGAGGCGTGGGGGGAGGACGCCTACCCGAGCGAGCGGACCGTCGACAACTTCGTCGTGAAGCTCCGACGGAAGATCGAGGACGACCCGAAGGCGCCGCGCTTCCTGCGGACGGTGCACGGGCTCGGGTATCGCTTCACGCCGGAGGGGTGAGCGGGGGCATCTCGACCCCCTTCCCCCGGGCGCGGGAGTCTCCGCGCGCGACCCGTTTCACCTCTTGACGGCGACCTCGCGACCGAGTCGACCGGCGAGGAGGTTCATGTCCCCCCTCTTCTCCCACGAGAAGTCGGCCGGCGTGTACTCGTTCGACGCCTTGTAGTGCTTCCGCCCCTTCGTCCCCTCGAGCAGTCCCATCGCCTGGTACGCCTCCGCGACGAGCTCGCTGCAGAAGAGGCTCGAGAGGTCCTCGGTGTTCTTCCCGAACGGCCCGTCGTACGCGGACTTGATCAGCTCGATCTCGCTCTTCTCGTACGGGCGGCCGCGGAGCTTCTTGCGGAGCGCGATCAGGTCCCGCTTCATCGCCGCCGTGCGGTTCACCGTCAGCCGACGGATCGAGATCTCGCCGTCGTAGTGCGTGATCCGCTCGCTGAGCGGGACGATCTGGACGCCCTTCGTGGGGAGGCCGGTGTCGAGGTCGGGGATGTTGCCGAGCGTCGTCGACTCCCAGAGGAGGACCGCTTCGAACTCGACCGACCGGATCACCATCCCGACGTGCGACCAGTCGCTGAAGGTGAACCGCTTGATCCCCTGGCTCACCATCCCCTTCCCCGAGAAGAGGACGAGGTCCCCCGTGTCGAGCTTCGAACGCTCCCGGTCGTACGCCGGGGTGATCGTCGCGCTCTTCTTCTGCTTCTTGGTCGCCACTGCACGTTCCTCCTGGTCTCCGGTCGGTTCGGTCCGCGATCGCGTCTCGGGTCGAGGGGCGCTCGGTTCGAAGAACGACGCCCGACGTCGGCGGCCGCCGACTCTACGGGTCCCCTCGTCCCGCCCGTCGCTCGAGGGGACAGGGGAGTCGGGGGGGCGGTCGAAGAGGAAACCGCGGTTTCCTCGTCCCGGACGGCGCGCGCGTCGGCCCTGTCTCCGTGAACCGAGTCCTCCGAGAGAGAGGTGTCCCATGTTCCGATCCGTCGCCGCCGTCTCCATCGTCTCGTCGTTCCTCGCGATCTCCGCGCCGTCGGCCTCGGCGCAGAAACCGGGCTCGACCGTCTCCACGAAGACCATTCCGAGCCTCACGATGGAGATCCCGTACGGGATCGGTCCGTCCGCCGGGCCGTTCCACGAGATCGCCGACCCCGAGCTGGAGGCCGACTATCACGCGTACGCGCTCGCCCACTGGCAGCGGTACGAATCGGAGGGGTCGAACACGTCGCTGTTCGACGGGTTCGAGTGGTCCGAGCCGATCAACGCGCCGGGGACCCAGAACTTCGTCGACCCCGACCCGTTCGGCGCGGGGCGGGCCTTCTTCCGGGTCCTCTACGCCCACCGTCTCTCGCTCGGCGGCGGACCGGGCCACTTCGACGTCGAGGATCTCGTCGCGAGCGACGCGGCGGTCGCGTTCCAGTGGAAGCACTGGACGCTCTACCGCCAGTTCATCACGAACGCCGGTTGGGACCCCGTCGCGCACGGCGTCCACGTGGCCGCGGTGAACGAGGCGCAGGACTTCGGCGTGAAGTTCGAGACCCGCGGCATCCCGCTCTTCACGGGCACGATCCTGGTCTCCGACCGGACGACACCGAAGAAGGGGAACGGAAACGGCAGCCCGCCGGTGGAGGAGGAGGTCGACGGTCTCGCGCAGAAGCTGAAGGAGCTGAACGACTGCCTCGAGACGCGCCGGTCGAAGCTCGAGGCGACCTCGAGCGAGCTGTACGAGGCGGACGGCGCGGGGAACACGAAGGACGACATCGGGTTCGACTGCGACGACTTCGCGGACGCGATCGGCGCCTACCTCGTCAAGGGGAAGGAAGAGGGGGTCGAGTACCACCGCGTGCTGGTGACCTGGACGACGAAGGACGGGAAGAGCGCGGGACACCTCGTCACGAAGGTGAGCTTCTGCGGCCACTACTGGCTGGTCGACGCGCAGACCGGTCGCATGATCGGCCCGTTCGCGGACGCCACCGAGATGGACGCGCAGGAGCTGGTGAAGGACGACTACGACGTCGACGGCACGAAGGCGATCGACACCGAACAGGACGAGCGGAAGCCGAACTGGCGTCCCGAGCACGAGCCGCCGCCGTGGCACGAGGACGAGGATCAGAAGAAGCGCTTCGAGGACGTCACGGGGTTCGACGCGGACTGCTTCGTCCAGAGCTGAGCGTCTCGTCGAGGGACCGACCTCCGCGCGGTCAACGATCGGCGCGGAGGTCGTACGCGATCCAGCGGGCGGGGGCGCCGGTGAAGCGGCAGGGGGAGTTCTGCGCCAGGAGGAGGACGCCGCTCGAGATCACGGGCGGGGTCCAGGTGTCGGTGTTCGACCATTCGGCGTGGGAGGCGACGACGCGCGGGCCGTCCTCGTCGAGCGCGAGCAGCAGGAGGAGGCCGGTGTCGCCGAGGCAGAGGAGGCGGTCGTCGCCGAGCGCGAGGAGCGCTCCCTCGCCGACGCTCGTGTCGACCGAGCGGCCGCCGAAGCGGAGGGGGACGTCGACGTCGAGGCGCGCGGTCTCCTCGCCGGTCGCCGGGTCGAGCCGCACCACGGCGCCGGCCCGCGTCGGCGCCCCGTCGACCACCCACAACGCGCCGTCGACCGCGACCGGCGTCGCGAACTGGATCCCCCAGCGCCGCTTCCGCCACCGCTCGACCGGCGCGCCGCCTCCGTTCGCCGGACCCGGGTCGAGCAGGACCGTCCCCGTCCCGTACGACGCGGTCAGCAGCACGCCGCCGCCGATCGCGACCGGCGAGGCGCCGTTCACCGAGGCGTACGTCCGGCTCCGGAACGGGAACGAGAAGTCGACCGCCCCCGAGTCCGGGTCGAGCACCATCAGCCCCCCGGTCGGCGGCCGTGTCTTCCCGCCGGTCAGGACGAGCAGCCGCTCGCGCCCGCCGAACCGTCCGACCACCGGCGACGCGCAGCTCGCGCCCCACTCGTCGCCCGCCCCCCAGACCAGCCGCCCGGTCGCGCGGTCGAACGCCGCGACGCACGGTCCCCCGGACGCGCCGAGGTTCACGACGACCGTGTCGCCGCGGACCAGCGGGCTCGCCACGACGCCGAAGAAGAGGTCGGGGACCCCGAACTCCTTCGTCGGGTGGCGCTCCCAGACGACGCGTCCGGTCGCGAGCTCGAGCGCGATCAACCGCCCCTCGATGCCGTGGACGAACACGACGCCGTCCGCGATCGCCGGCGTCGCGCGCGGACCGCCGTTCTTGATGTAGTCGTCGCGAAACGTGGTCGGGAACGAGTGCCGCCAGAACCGCCGGCCGGTCGCGAGGTCGTGGCAGTCGACGTGCGTGTCGCCGTCGACGCGATGACAGAGGACGACCCGTCCGTCCGCGACCGCCGGTGACGCGTACCCCTCGCCCCGCTCCGCCTCCCAGAGCTTCGGCGGCCCCTCCGAACCCCACCCGCCGGCGAGCGGCGTCTCCCGGCAGATCCCGTCGCGCCGCGGTCCGAGGAACCCCGGCCACTCCTCGACCCCGGCCCCCTCCGCGAGCGGCCGCGGCGCGCGGTGGACGGTCAGGCCGTCGAACGTCTCCGCGGGGGGCGGGTCGATGGCGGGGAGCGCTTCGACCGCGGGCGGCGCTGGATCCTCGAACGAGCCGTCGACGGCGGCTTCGGACGGGATCGAGACGGCGAGGAGGGCGGCGAGCGGAGCGATCGTCCGGCGGCGGGTCATGCGGATCCCCGGTCGGGTGCGGGCGGCCCGACCATCATGCCAGGATCGACCGTCGGGGAGTCAGCTCGCGGCGAGCGCCGTCTCGATCGCCGCGCGCACCTCGTCGCTGGTCGGCTCGACGGGGGTCGCGAAGAACCGGATCACGCGCCCGTCCCGGCCGACGAGGTACTTCCCGAAGTTCCACCCGGGGAGCTCGCCGGTCGCCCCGCCGAGGAACCGGAAGACCGGCGACTGGCCGTCCCCCTCCTTCACGTGGACCTTCTCGAACATCGGGAACGTCACGCCGAACCGGGAGTCGCAGAACGCGCGGATCTCCTCCGCCGTGTCGAACTCCTGGTCCATGAAGTCGCCGCTCGGGAACCCGAGGACCGCGAAGCCGCGATCTCCGTACGTCTGCTGCAGCTCCTGGAGGCCGGCGTATTGCGGCGTGTACCCGCACTCGCTGGCGGTGTTGACGACGAGCGTCACCTGCCCCGCGTACCGCTCGAGCGGCACCGGCTCGCCGGCCAGGCTCGTCGCCTCGAGCGCGTAGAACGATCCGGCGGCCGCCTCCGCGTCCGACTCGACCTTCTCGGTGGTCAGTCGCGAGCACGCCGCGGCGGCGAGGAGGAGGGTGATCGGAGCGAGCGTTCGGAGGGTTCGCATGGTGACCTGGGATGAGGGGGAGGACAGCAGGGGCAACTCGCGAGGCGCTCGCTCCGATCATAGGACGCTACGCGCGGGCGTGAGGCGTGGATGCACTGCGCTGCGCTGGGCTTTGGTCGCTGCGCGGGCTGGTGACACCGCTGCGCGGGGCGGTCGCGGCGCTGCGCTGGGCTTGGACGCTGCGCGGGCCGGTGACACCGCTGCGCGGGGCAAGGTCCACTGCGCGTGGAGCGATGGGCCGCTTCGCGGGGGTCCGCTGCGCGC
>JAUIEL010000229.1 GCA_030428825.1 bacterium | reverse complement strand
GAGCCGTCCGCGCGTCGCGAGCGCGGACGCGGCGACGACCGAGAGGACGCCGACCCCCACGACGCCGAGGACGATCGACCACGGCGCCGCCGAGCCTCCCTCCGTGCGGAGCGGGAGGATGGAGACGAGCGCCGCGAGCGATCCGGTGAGGACGCCGAGGCCGAGCAGCAGGCCGTGCTCCCAGAGGAGGAGGCGCCGGATCATCCCGCGGGAGAACCCGACCGCCCGGAGCGCCGCGAGCTCGCCACGCCGTTCGAACAGGTTGCGGAGGACGACGAGCGCGAGCCCGAGCGTCCCGAGGAGGACGCCGAGCGCGCCGAGCGTCTGGAAGATCGTGAGGTAGGTGTTCTGCACCGCGAGGTACGCGGCGAGCCGCGCGCCGGTCGTCGTCACCTCGAGCCCGACGTCGGCGTACGCGTGCGTCAGCTCCGCGCGGACCTCGTCCGTCGGGCCGTCGACGTCGATCAGGAACCGGCGGAAGCCGCCCGCGTCCGGGAACCGCTCGCGGAACACGGCGTCGTCGATCAGCAGCATCCCCTGGAGGACGGACGCGGCGGTCGTCGCGACGATCCGGGCCTCGAACCGACGCCCCCGTCCGTCGACGTACTCGAGGGTGTCCCCGACCGCCTTGTGCAGCCCCCAGTGGACGCTCCCGGCGTCGCCGATGACCGGCACCGCCCCGTCGGCGCGCGGTCGTTCCAGCAGGTTCCAGGGGGACGGGGCGTCCCCCTCGACCTCGGTGAACGAGAAGGCCCCGCGCGCGGCGAGGGCCGCGGCCGGGACGCCGGCGAGCACCGGGTTCTGCGCGGAGCCGAGGTTCAGGCAGCTCGCCTCGTCCCCGTCGCTCGTCCGCATCGGGAGGGATCGGATCCGGGCGACGACCTCCTCGTCGAGGCCGAACGTGTCGGCGGACTCCGGCGCGTCGAGGTCGTGCCGGAGGCGGACCGTCGACTCGGCGTAGAGCGCGTATCCCCCCGTCCCGGAGTCGACCCGTCCCGCCGTCTCGGAGACGTCGAGCCGGTGGATCCCGACGGTGACGACGAGGAAGACGCCGCTCGCCAGGAGGCCGACGGTCGCGAGGCTCCGCCCCGGGCGGCGGCCGGCGCTGCGCGCCCCGACGCGACCGAGCGAGAGGTCGACCGCGGAGCGGGACCGGAACGATCGGAGCGCGGCCCGGCACGCCAGCAGTCCGGCGACGAGGATCGCGGCCCCGGCGCCGAAGGCGAGCGCCGCCGCCGAGGGGCCGTCTCGACGCGCGGCGGCGATGGCGAGCGTCGCCGCCGCCACGACGAGGAGCGCGGCCGTCCCCGCCGCGAGCGGCCCGGCGCGCGTCCCCGCCGCCGCCGTCGGCGCCCCGCGTCCGGCGAGGAGCGACGAGACCGGCGCGCGCACGTGGCGACGCAGCGTCCCGGCGAGGGCGGCGAGCGCCACCGCGAGCGCCGCGGCCGGACCGCCGATCAGGCTGGTCACGCCGGCGTGGAACGTGATCGACGCCGCCGCGACCGCGTCCCGCCAGAGGGTCGCGAGACCGCCGAGCACGAGACGGGTGTAGCCCACGCCGACGAGCACGCCCGGCAGCGCGCCGAGCGCGGCGACGAGCATCGCCTCGCCGAGCAGCAGGCGGGAGACCTGCGCCGGGCGGAAGCCGATCGCCCGCAGGACGCCGATCTCGGCCGCGCGTTGCTCGACCCCGAACGCGAAGACGAGCGAGGTGAGGAGGACCGCGGAGACCACGAGGAAGAGGCTCAGCCCGAAGAAGAGCCCGCCGAAGTCGGTCGCGGTGTGGCTGGCCGCCAGGGCCCCGGTCCGGACGTCGACGAACGAGAGGCCGAGCGACGCGGGGTCGAGCGACTCGAGGAGGCTCGACTCGAGGCGCGCCGCGTCCGCCGGCGCCGTCCGGAACTCGGTCCACGTGCCGAAGCGGCTCCCCCAGAGCGCCCGCGCCGCCTCGATCGAGACGTACGCCTTCGGCGTCCCTCGGTGCTCCTCCCAGTACCGCTCGTCCCACGGCGAGAGGGCGGTCAGGTCGACCGGGACGCTCGGGTCCCAGTCGCGGCAGCTCGCCTTGTCGTCGAGCCCCTCGATGCGCGGCATCCAGGTCGGGTCGGCGGCGGCGCCGGCGAGCGGGACGACCGTGCGGAGCGTGAACGATCGCGAGCGGACGGCGAGGCGGAGGTCGTCCTCGAGCGCGTACGCGTCGATCCGGAGCGCGTCGCCCGGCGCGACGGCGAGGCGCTGCGCCGCGGCGTCGTGCAGCACGATCCCGTCCGGCGCGAGGTCGTCCGGCCCGAGCGCCGCCGCCGCCCGCAGCGCGGGGGCCCGGAGGTCGCCGACCGACTCGAGCGCGGCGACGATCGAGTACGGGAGCGAGGGGCCGCCGTCGCCGTCCGCGCGCGCGATCCGCTCGACGAACATCGCCGACCCCGCGAGACCCGCCACGCCGGACGCGCGCGCCGCCTCCTCGATCGGCGGGTCGAGGAAGACGCGGGGGCTCCGGAGGGCGGCGTGCGTGTCGCGGCGGTCGATCGAGAGCTCGAGGTCGTCGAGGGTCCAGCTCTCCCGGACGGCGGCGGTCGCGGCGGCCGGGTCGCCGGTCGCGAGGAGGAGGTTCGCGCGCCCCTCGATCCCGAGCTCGCCGGCGAGCCACTCGCGGTCGACGAACGCGACGTACGGCGGGATCTGGTGCGCCTCGAGCGTGAAGCGTCCGCCGTCCTCGGGCGCGACCACGCCGGCGACCTCGACGCGCAGCGCGGTCACCGGGTCGTCCGCGTCGCCCATCGTCGTCTCGCGCGGCATGGCCGTCGGCCGCTCGACGCGCAGGATCACCGTGTCGCCGTGGTCGAGGCCGAGCTGACGGGAGAGCCGCGGGCTCAGGTGGGCGGTCCCCGGCGCGGGGGCGGGGCGGGGGCGACCGGAGCGCGACAGCGGCGCGAACGCGGCGTCGACCCCGAGCACGCGGACGCCGTTCGCGCGGCGGTCCCCGTCGGGCGTGACCGCCACGCCGTCGAGGGAGACGAGCGCGGCGACCTCCCGGCCGTCGCGCGCGAGGGCGGTCGCGAGGGCGGCGGTGACGAAGCGGTCGCCGGCGTCGAGCGCGGAGTCGACGCGGCCGATCCGGTCGAGCGCCTGGTTCCGGAGCGTCGCCTTCACCGAGTCGCCGACCGCGAGCGCGCCGACGAAGACGGCGGTCGTCAGGAGCGCGCCGAGGAACAGCCCGACGTGTCGCCGGGGGGCGCGGCGGAGGCCGGCCCGGGCGAGCGCCGACCGGTTCACGGGCCGCCGGCCCCGACGCCGTCCGCGGGGCGGAGGGCGCCGTCCCGGAGCGCGAGCCGACGACGCATCCGGGCCGCGAGTCCCGGCCAGTGCGTGACGGTGACCAGCGCGACCCTCCGTTCGACGTTCAGCTCGACCAGCAGGTCGGCGAGGTGCTCGGCGTTCTCGCCGTCGAGGGCGCCGGTCGGCTCGTCGGCGAGGAGCATGTCCGGGTCGAGCACCAGCGCGCGCGCCACGGCGACGCGTTGGCACTCTCCCCCCGAGAGCTCGCCCGGTCGGTGGTCCGCGCGCTCCGAGAGGCCGACCCGCGCGAGGAGCTCCCGCGCCCGGTCGACGAGCGCGGCGGGCGTGCGGCGGTGGCGGACGAGCGTCGGCACGAGCAGGTTCTCGAGCACCGTGCACTGCGGCAGGAGGTGGTGCTGCTGGAACACGAACCCGATCCGCTCGTTCCGGAGCGCGGCGAGGGCGCGTTCGTCGAGCGTCGACAGGTCCCGCCCGTCGAAGCGGACGACGCCGGACGTCGGCGGCAGGAGACCGCCGAGGACGTGGAGGAGCGTCGTCTTCCCCGCGCCGGACGGCCCGACCACGGCGACCGACTCGCCGGCCGCGACGGCGAGGTCGACGTCGACGAGGGGGGTCACCTCCGGTCCTCCGCCGGCCGGCGCGAACCGGAGCGTCACCCCCTCGAGCGCCGCCAGCGGAGCGGACATCGTCAGCGCGAGTCCGCCGGCGGCGCGGGCGCGCTCGCCCCGGCGGGCGGGGCGGGGGCCGGCTTGTAGAGGGTGACGAGCGTCCCGCCGGCGGCGGCGAGCAGGATCCCGAGGAAGAACGGCCACCGGATGGCGCCGATCCCTCCCGCCGGCGGATGCTTCGCCATCACCACGATCGCGTTCACGATCGGCGCGCCGGCGAAGATGATCGACATCACCACCGCGGGGTGCCCCTTGGCGCCGAACGCCAGGAGCACGCCGAACGCGCCGACCGCGCCGACGGTCCCCGCGATCAGCGACCACTTGACGCCGCCGGCGGACATCTCCCACGACGCCCCCTTCGCGAGGAGGAGCGCGGCCGGCGCGAGCACGGCGATCAGGACGTAGGCGATGCCGACCCAGAGGAACGCCTTGTAGCGGCCGTTCTCCGGGTCGCCCATCGCGACCTGGCCCGTGTGGAGGAAGACGCCGTACAGCCCCCACGCGGCGACGGTGAGGAAGGCGTAGGCGAGCCAGAGGTTTCCGGACGACGCGGACATGATCGGTCTCACTCGGATTCGGGTTCGGAAGGCGCCGGCTCGAGGCGGCGCGCGAGTTCGGGCGGGAGCTCCGCCGCCTCGAACGCGTCCTCCTCGGCGCCGCGGGTGACGTGGACGACGGTCATCCTTCCGACCGCGACCTCGACCGGCGCGCACGCCCGCCCCCGGTCGGCGATCTTCCGGAACAGGAAGCGGTACGAGAGCGACCGCGTCCCCTTCCGCTCGACCCGCAGCCGGACGGCGACCGTGTCATGGTAGCGAAGCGGCGCCCGGTAGTCGCACTCGGCGTGCACCCGGGCGAACCCGGACATCGCGCCGCGCTCCTGCCGGTGGAGCGAGAACCCGAGCGAGTGCACGAACGCGTGCTCGGTCTCCTCCATGTACCGGAAGAAGTGGCTGAAGTGGACGATCCCGGCCATGTCGGTCTCGGAGAACTCGACGTGCCGGTCGAGGGTGAACTCAGAGGGCATCGAGCGCCTCCTCCACACGCGCGGCCATGGCGTCGGACGTGAACCGGTCGAGGACCGCCGTCCGGCCGGCGGCGCCGAGCCGCGCGCGCCCGGGTTCGTCCGCGAGGAGCCGGGAGAGGGCGGCGGCGAGGTCGTCCGGGTCGTCGGGGGCGCAGAGGACGCCGGCCCCCGTCGCCTCGACCAGCTCGGGGAACGCGGCGTGCCGCGGCTGGACGACGGGGACGCCGCACGCCCACGCCTCGAGGAGGTAGAGGCCGAACGACTCGCCGTACGTCGCCGGGACCGACAGGACCGAGAGCGACCGGAGGAACCGGACCTTCTCCTCGCGCGAGACGTTCGGCCGGACGTCGACGCGGTCGGCGCGCCCGGCCGCCTCGACGCGGCGCAGGAGCGACTCGACGAACGGGACGTCGCCGGCGAGGCGGACGCCGGCGATCCGGAGGCGGACGTCCGCGGGCTCCTCGATCCGGAGGAAGGCGTCGACGAGCGTCTCGAGCCCCTTCTCGGGCGACATCCGGGCGAGGTAGCCGATCGTCGGCGCCGACGGCGGGGCGTCGGCGGGCGCGAGGTCGTCGACGTCGATCCCGTTCCAGACGACGCGCAGGCGGTCGGAGGCGAGCGCGAGGCGGTCCGCCATCGCCGCGCCGTACGCCGCGCTCACCGCGAGGAACCGCCGTACGTCCCGGGCGTGCGTCCGGAGCGCGTCCCAGGCCGCTTCGCGGTGCGGGGCGGGGAGCGCGTCGAGGAACGGCTCCTCCCCCTGGAGGGTGCAGACGACCGGCGCGCCGAGCCGCTCGCCGAGGCCGCGGGCGACGCCGACGAGCATGGCGTTCGACAGGAGCACGACGTCCGGCCGCGGCCCGGCGGCGAGGGACGTCGCGAGCGCCTCGACCTCGGCGCGGATCGGCCCGTCGAGCCCGAGCAGCATCGAGACGGTGACCGCGCCGAGGTCGTGCGGGTCGGTCATCTCGCTCCGCCGCGCGCCGAGCCGGAGCAGGGGGCCGGCGTCGAGCCAGCCGGTGAGCGCCCGCGGGACGTGCCGGAAGACGCTCGATCGATGACGGAGGTAGAGGTTCAAGCCGCCCATCCGGACCGCGCCGCGGCCGTCCGCGTCCGGCGTCTCCTGCGCGAGCGGCAGGTAGAGCGGGACGACCTCGACGTCGTGGCCGCGACGCCGGAGCGCCCGGGCGAGCGCGGTGTCGCGGAGACACGATCCGCAGAGGAACGTCCCCGTCCCCGGGATGAGCTCGACGATCCGCATTCAGGCGTACCGCGCGCCGCGGTGCTCCTCGAGGAAGAAGTCGGGGAGGAGGGAGTCGACGCGCAGGAGACCGTCGCGGGAGAGGGCGATCCGTCCGTCCTCGACGCGCAGGCGTCCCGCCGCCGCGTGCGCGGCGAGGGGAGCCGCGAACCGTTCGGCGACGTCGACCCCGAACTTCTCGGCGAACGGCGCGGTCTCGAGGACGCCGAGCTTGAGCTGCAGGACGAACTCGCGGATCAGCCGTTCCTCGTCGGAGAGCGGCAGCGCGCGGAGGACCGGCAGGCCGCCCGCCTCGGCCCGGTCGACGTACGGCTCGATCCGGTGCTCGTTCTGCGCGTGGATCCCGCCGAGGTGCGAGAACGACGAGACGCCGAGCCCGAGGAGGTCGGCCCCGGTCCAGAGGGCGTCGCGGTAGAGGAACCGGACGCCGTCGTCGACCTTCGCCGTGTACGCGCTCCCGATCGAGTACCCCGCCCCCTCCAGCGCCCGGAACGCCTCGTCGGTCCAGCGCCGCTTCGTCTCCCAGTCGGCGACCGGCACGTCTCCGCCGTCCCCGGCGCGCGCGGAGAGCGTCGTGTTGTACGGCACCTCCATCTGGTAGATCGTGACGCTCTCGGGACGGAGCGCGATCGTCTCCTCGACGCTCCGCTCCCACGTCGCGTCGGTCTCGCCGACCATCCCGGCGATCAGGTCGACGTTGATCTGCGGGAAGCCGAGGCGTCGCGCCGCGGCGTACGCGACGTGGATCTCCTTCGCGCGGTGGGCGCGGTTGTTCCGCTCGAGGAGCTCGGGGGAGAAGCTCTCGACGCCGAGCGAGAGGCGCGTCACCCCGGCCCCGCGCAGCCACTCGAGCTTCGCCTCCTGAAGCGTCCCCGGCTCGCACTCGAACGTGATCTCCTCGGCCGCGTCGAACGGGAAGCGCGCGCGCAGCCCGTCGAAGAGCGTCTCGAGCTGGGCGACCGACAGGTACGAGGGGGTCCCGCCGCCGAAGTAGACGAACCGCGGCGCGCGCCCCGCGAGGTACGGCCGCGCGGCCGCGGCCTCCGCCTCCGCGAGGACCGCCGCGAGGTACCGGCGGATCTCCTTCGCGTTCCGGTCGGTGTAGACCTTGAAGTAGCAGAAGTCGCACCGCTGCCGGCAGAACGGCAGGTGGACGTAGACGCCGAGCGGGGTCCCCGGCGCCGGTCCGTCGAGGCGCTCCTCGAGCGCCGCGACGTGCTCGCCGGTCCAGAAGGAGAACGGCGGGTAGTTCGCGATGAAGTAGTTCCCGACCTCGGTGGTCGTGGTCGCGTCGTCGGACGTGGACATCGATCTCGCCCCCGTCAGCGGGAGGCCGCTCCGAAGCAGTAGAGGTTTCCGTCGTTGGCGCCGACCAGGAGCCGGCCGCCGGCGATCGCGGGGGAGGCGAGGATCGGCTTGCCGACGTCGTACGACCAGATCTCCTCGCCGTCCGCGAGGCGGACGATCCGGACGCGGCCGTCGCCGGCGGCGTACGCCACCCGGTCGCCGCAGAGGACCGGGCCGGCGTCGACGTTCCGGCGGGCCCGGTGCGTCCAGCGCTCCTCGCCGGTCGCCCGGTCGACGCAGTGCAGCCGTTTGTCCCGGCCGCCGAACAGGACGACGTCGTCGCCGATCGCGGGCGGCGAGAAGAACGCCTGCGTCGGATGGGCGTGTCGCCAGACGACCTCCCCGGTCTCGAGCGACAGCCGCACGAACTCGTTCCCGTAGTGGCCGAAGTACGCGTCCCCGCCCGCGAGCCCGGCCGACGCCGCGATGTGGCACGCGTCGCCCATCGGGATCTTCTTCCACGCCTCGCCGGTCTCGCCGTCGACGACGTGGAGGTTCGTGTCGCAGCCGCCGATGACGATCCGCCCGTCCGCGACCGAGGGGGAGCCGTTGATCCGGTCCTCCGTGACGTACGTCCAGACCGTCTCGCCGGTCTCCCCGTCGAAGCAATAGAGGGTCGCGTCGTACGACCCGACGACGATCCGGAGGCGGCCGTCCCCGCCGACGAGCCGGTTCGCGCTCCCGAGGATCTGCGCGCCGGTCTCGCGCTTCCACGCGAGCCGGCCCGTCGCGGCGTCGACCGCGTAGAAGAGGCCGTCGGACGAACCGACGTAGACGCGGCCGGCGGCGACCAGCGGCGGCGCCTCGATCATGTCCCCGGTCTCGAACGCCCAGCGCTCCTCGCCGTCGTCGAGACGGACCGCGTGGAGCTTCGCGTCGTCGGCGCCGAAGTAGACCGTGCCGTCGGAGACGACCGGGGAGGACGCGATCGCCGACCCGACCGGGAACGTCCAGAGGAGCTCCGGCGCGTCGGGGAGCGAGCCGGCGGCGCGCGCGGTCTGGGCCGGGTCGCCGCGGTGGAGCGGCCACGCGTCGCCTCCGTCGTCGGCCGGCGCCGGGGGGGAGAGCGACAGGACGAGCGGGATCGCGACGCGCGCGAGCGGTCGGTTCATCGGGCGTCCTCCGCGCCGTCGGCGGCCGCCGCGTCGGCGACGGCGACGAGATGGTACCGCGTCCGGAAGAAGAGGCGTCCGTCGGCGATGGCCGGCGTCGCGAGGCACGTCTCGCCGAGCGCGTTCTCCGAATCGAGCTCGAACCGGGGGCCGGCGCGGACCACGAAGACCGCGCCGCTCTCCCCGGTCAGGTAGACGTGGCCGGACGACGCGACGGGCGAGGCCGAGAACCCGGTGTCCCCGGTGCCGAGCCGCTCGCGGTAGAACGTCTCGCCGGTCTCGCTGTCGAAGCAGGAGAGGACGCCGCCGTCGGTGCACGTGTAGAGGAGCCCGCCGTAGACCAGGGGCGTCTGCATGTAGTTGCCGCGACGCGGGAGGTTCCAGACCACGGCCGGGTCCTCGTCGTCGTCCGGGTCGACCTCCCCGGCCGCGTCGACGCGGATCGCCCGGAGCGGCCGCGACGGGCCGTGGGAGCTGGTGAGGTAGACGACGTCCCGGAAGACCAGCGGCGTCGGGACCGGCACGTCCCCGCCGCCGACGATCCGCCAGAGCGCCTCGCCGGTCTCGAGGTCGTAGCCGCCGAGTTCGCGGTAGCCGTTGACGATCACCTGCGGCCGCCCGCGGACGGACGTGTCGCAGACGGTGGGGGAGCCCCAGGTCGACTCGTCCTTGCGCGGCGTCCGCCAGAGCTCCCGCCCGTCGTCGAGCGCGAAGGCGGCGAGGAACGACTCCCCCTCGTGGTCGCACTGGACCAGCACGCGGTCCTCGAACAGCACCGGCGCACAATCCGCCGAAAGCGCGCCGAGCGCGAGGCCCGGCGTCGCGGTCGCCA
>JAUIEL010000228.1 GCA_030428825.1 bacterium | reverse complement strand
CGTACACGATGGGCGCGAACATCGGCACCACGATGACGGCGCTCCTCGCGTCGCTCGCCGCCCTCGCCGGCGCGGGTCCCGAGGGCCGGGAGACCGCCCTCCTCGGCCTCGCGCTGGCGTTCCACCACGTCTTGTTCAACGCGCTCGGCGTGGCCCTCGTCTACCCGATCCGGGAGCTCCCGGTGCGGATCGCCGAGGCGTTCGCCGGGCTCGCGCTCTGGAACAGGGCGATCCCCCTCGTCTACATCATTGGTACGTTCTACTTGCTCCCCTTCGTCGTCGTCTGGCTCGGGAGGCCGTCGTGATCCGCGAGATCCTGAACCTGCTCAGCAAGGACAACCTCCAGGTCCAGGCGCTCTCGGAGTGCTACGAGATGCTCGACCTGTGTCACCGCATGGTGCACGCGTCGATCGAGTCGCTCCGGCACCGCGACGACGCGTCGATCGACGTCGACATCGGCCAGCTCGACAAGCGGCTGAACTCGTTCGAGCGGGACGTCCGGCGAAAGGTGATGACCCACCTCTCGCTCGGCCACACGGCGGACATCGCCTCCGGGCTGGTCCTCGTCTCGATCGTCATCGACCTCGAGCGGATCGGCGACTACACCAAGAACATCTACGGCCTCGCCCGCCAGCACCCGTCCCGGCTCTCCGCCGGGCCGAACGAGGAGCGCCTGGCGACGATCGAGCAGAACGCCCTCGACAACTTCGACCGGACCGTCTCCGCGTTCAAGTCGGGCGACCTCGAGGAGGCGCGCCGGCTGATGAAGGAGTACAAGGACGAGATCTCCCGGCCGTGCGCCGACTTCGAGGAGATGCTGGTCAAGGGGGAGTCGCAGCTCGGCTCGGGCGAGGCGGTCGCGCTCGCGCTCTACCTCCGCTTCATGAAGCGGATCAGCGCCCACTCGCGCAACCTCATCTCCTCGCTCGTGAACCCGTTCGACCGGATCGGCTACGGTGAGTGAACCGTGATCCGGGGCCGCCGGCCCGCGGTCCCGGAACCCGACCCGCCGGCCGACCCACGGTGATGTTCGCGCGCCTCGAGAAGTCCCTCCCTCCCCGCCTCCGCCCGCTGCCGGAGTTCCTCGTCCTCGGGACGATGAAGGGGGGGACGACGTCGCTCTATCGCTACCTCCTCGAACATCCGGACGTCGCGGCGCCGGCGACGAAGGAGATTCACTTCTTCGACGACCACTGGCGCGAGGGGGTCGACTGGTACCGGCGCCGGTTCCCGTCCGTCGTCCCGCGCGTGCTCCGCCGGCTCTCCGGGCGGCCGCCGATCGTCACCGGCGAGGCGACGACGCGCTACCTCTCCGCGCGGAAGGTGCCGGCGCGCGTGAAGCAGGTCCTCCCCCACGCCCGGTTCGTCGCGCTGCTGCGGGACCCGGTGACGCGCGCCTACTCCCACTACCAGCACAACCGGCGGCACGAGCGCGAACCGCGTTCGTTCGCGGCCGCGATCGACGCCGAGATCGAGGGGCACGCCCGCGGCGAGCTCCGGGTCCGCCCGTCGTACCTCGGCCGCGGCCTGTACGCCGACCAGCTCGAGCGCTGGTGGGGCGAGTTCCCGCGCGACCGGTTCCTGATCCGGCCGAGCGAGGAGTTCTTCGCCGACCCGGCCCGCGTCCTCGACGACGTCACCCGGTTCCTCGGCCTCGCGCCGTTCGACTGGGCCGCCTCGGGCGCCACCGGCCGCGCCTACAACCGGCATCCGTACGCGCCGGCCGACGCCGCGGCGCTCGACCGTCTCCGCGAGTGGTTCCGCCCCCACGACGCGCGGCTGGCCGCGCTCTTCGACCCGCCGCGCGAGTGGTGGGACCGGGACGGGCGGCCGGAGTGATACGCTCGGCGGCATGACGCGCACCACCCGCCTCCTCCCCCTCGCCGCCGCCCTCCTCCTCGCCCCGACGTCGCGCGCCGGCGACGCGCTCTACGTCGCGGAGTACAAGTTCAACGACCCGCACCTGACGCGGCTCGCTCCGGACGGGAGCGGCGCGACGCCGCTGTCGGTGATCCCGACCTCGGACTGGCTCGTGGTCGGGCTCGCCGTCGACGCGCCCGCGGGGAAGGTCTACTGGACGCACGGCGCGTTCCAGCAGGGCGCGATCCGCCGCGCGAACCTCGACGGCACGAACGTCGAGACGATCGTCTCCGGCCTCACCAACCCGCGCGGGCTCGCGCTCCACGCGGCCGGGGGGCACGTCTACTGGTCCGACACGTCCGACCGGGCGCTCTACCGCGTGAAGCTCGACGGGACCGGGTTCCAGACCGTCGCGAACACGGGCAACCAGCTCGGCCGACCGACGCTCGACCCGGCCCAGGGGCACGTCTGGTTCGGCGATCTCGGCGCGGGGACGATCGTCCGCGCGAACCTCGACGGGTCGAACCCGCAGGTGATCGTCTCCGGCGCCGACGACCCGGTCGCCCTCGCCCTCGATCCGACCGGCGGGAAGGTGTACTGGGTCGACGCGCAGACCGTCACGAACCACGTCGCCCGCGCGAACCTCGACGGCACCGGCGTCGAGGTGCTCTTGCAGTTCCCGCTCGCGTCGTCCGGCCTGACCGACGTCGCGGTCGATCCGGCGGCGAACGCCCTCTTCTTCTCCGACGAGATCACCGCGAGCGAGAAGGGGGTCTGGCGCGCGGCGCTCGACGGCTCGAACCCGATCCGGATCCACGCCAGCCCGACCGGCTGGAACGCGAGCGCGATCGCGCTCGTCGGCGTCTCGTGCACGACGTCGACCGTCGCGTACGGCGCGGCGTGCCCGGGGTCGACCGGCGCGACGCCCGCGTTGACCGCCAGCCGCTGCGCCGTCACCGGTTGCCCGTTCACGCTCGAGGTGACGAACGGCCTCCCGTCGTCGACCGCGTTCCTGTTCGTCGGCGCCGCGCAGGCGAACCTCCCGCTCGGGAACGGCTGCTCGTTCCTCGTCGCGCCCGTCCTCCCGCCGCTGCTGCCGCTCCCGCTCGACCTCGCCGGCGACGCGTCCGTCACCCTCACGCTCCCCGCCGGCGCGCTCGGCGCGCAGCCGACGCTGCAGGCGCTGGTGTCGGACCCGAACGCCGCGCTCGGCTTCTCGGCCACCGGCGGACTCCGCGTCACCGTCGAGTAGGCCGACCTCGCGACGGGCGATTCCCCAATTCCGATCCGACGACGGGTAACGTCCGGTCCAGGGACCGGATTCGACATCGGACCGGGTCTCGACGTCGAGCCCCGCGCATCCGGCCTCGTCAGGGATCGAGAGGAGACTTCATGCGTCATCACCCCAAGGCGCCGTCGTTCGCGGCGGCGTGCCTGGTCGCGCTCCTGGCTTCGAGCACGTCGGCCCAGACGCCGCTCGACACGTCTTTCAAGTTCCAGGGAGAGCTCCGGCTCTCCAACGTCGTGGTGAACACGAACCAAGACTTCATCTTCGACGTCTTCGGGACCGCCGCCGGCGGCGCGTCCCTCGGCAGCAACAACCGCCCGAACGTCCCGGTCTCGCGCGGCGTCTTCACCGTCACGCTCGACTTCGGCGCCGGCATCTTCGACGGCGACAAGCGCTGGGTCGAGATCCGGGTCCGCGAGACGAGCGGCGGCGGCGCGTTCACGACGCTCTCCCCCCGCGTCGAGCTGAACGCCGCCCCGAACGCGCTCTTCGCGGTGCGGATCGGCGACGACTCGGTCGACTCCAGCAAGATCGTCGACGGCAGCGTCACGTCGAACGACATCGCCACCGGCGCGGTCGGATCGGCGAAGATCGCGAACGGCGCGGTCTCGAACGCCAAGCTCGCGAACAACGCCGTCAACTCGGCGAAGATCGCGGACGGCAGCATCCTCTCGGCGGACATCGCCAACGGCGCGATCGGCTCGGCGAAGATCGCCACCGACGCGGTCGGCTCGGCGAAGATCGCGGACGGATCGGTCAGCGCCGCGGACATCGGCCCGGACATCGTCAGCTCCCTCGCCGGCGTCTCGAACGACGGCGGGAACATCGGCCTCCTCGCCGGCGCGAACATGACGATCACGCCGAACGACGCGGCCAACACGATCACCTTCGCCGCCTCCTCGAACGCGAGCACGCTCGACGGGCTCGACAGCCCGCAGTTCCTCCGCAGCGACGTCTCCGACACGTTCACCGGCGGCGTGCTCGGCTTCCCGGGCGGCACCCTCCTCAACATGTCGGGCGGCGGCTCGTCCGACCTGACGATCGGCGGCGCGAACCTGCAGCTCTTCCTCGGCGACAGCGTGGCGGACGTCACGACCGTCGTCGGCGGATTCGTCGCGGACTCGATCGCCCCGGCCGCCACCAACCTCACGATCGACACGGACGAGCTCCTCGTCGGGGAGACCGCGACGACGACGATCCGGTTCTTCGAGGGGAACACGGCGACGTACCTCCATCGGATCGCGTGGGAGGACGGCCCGGTCGACGCCACCTCCCTCAAGACGTGCGTCACGACCGGCGCGATCGACTCGGCGATGATCTTCGACCTCGGCGACTTCACGGCGAGCGGCTGGGCGTTCACGAACGGCACCGATCCCGAGGTGACGTTCGACGAGCTCGGGACGATCGCCGCGGACGGCTCGGTCAACGCGCTCGCGGGCTGCGACCTCGCCGAGACGTTCTTCGGCCCCGAGGACCTGGACGCGGGGACGCTCCTGCGCGCCGACCCGAACGCGCCGGAGGCGGTCCTCCCGACGGCGACGCCGTACGACCCGGCGATGATCGGGATCGTCAGCACCGTGCCGGCGTTCCGGATGAACGGCGCCTCGACCGAGTCGCTGCCGATCATGCTCGACCTCCTCGAGACGCAGCGGCAGCTCCACGCGAACCCGGACGACGCCGCCCTGCAGCGGCGCCTCTCCGAGCTCGAGCTCGCGGTCGACTCGTGGCCGCGCGGCAACGTCGACGTGGCGCTCGTCGGGCGCGTCCCGGTGAAGGTCGTCGGACCGGTCCGCGCCGGCGAGCCGCTCACCTCGAGCGCCGTCGCCGGACACGCGATGGCCCTCGACCGGCCCGGGCCGTCGATCGGCATCGCGCTCGACCGGCACTCCGGCGGCCGCGGCACCGTGCTCGCGCTGGTCCAGCCGGGCTGGCGCCAGCCGATGACGGCCGGCGAGGAGCGCGAGACGCTCGCCGCCGACGACGCGGGACACGAGGCGTCGTCCGCTCCGAGCGGGAAGTCGCTCGCCGAGCGGATCTCGGCGCTCGAGGACGAGCTCCGGTCCCGGACGGTCGCGGCGCGCGACGGGTCCGACGGCCGGGACGGGACCCTCGGTCGCGACGGCCGGTCCGGCGACGCCGCCCCGCGCGGCGTGGTCACGACCGACGACGTCCGGACGCTGGTCGGGCTGCACGACGAGGTGTGGGGGGACGTCGACGGCGACGGCCTCGACGACGTCCTCGTCCTCGATCCGCGGCACGGCGCCCGCGTGCTCCGGAACCGCGGGGACGGCTCGTTCGGCGACGTGACCGCTTCGTCCGGGCTCGGCGACACGGTCGGGACCCGGCTCGCGCGGTTCGCGGACTACGACGTCGACCGGCGGCTCGACCTCCTCCTCGTCGACGCGGCGGGCGTCGCGCACCTGTTCCAGGGCGCGGGGACCGGCGCGTTCACGGAGGTGACCGAGCGGCTCGGCCTCGACTTCGGGCAGCCGATCGTCGAGGCGTCGTTCCTCGACTACGACCACGACGGCCTCGACGACCTCCGCGTCGAGCTGGCGGACGGGACCCTCGTCCTGCACCACAACCGCGGGCAGGGGACGTTCCACGAGGTCGTCCTCCGTCAGCCGGTGGCGGAGGCGGAGGTCGAGCGGGCGAACGCGCGCATCTCCGACCTCGAGGCGCAGGTGACCGAGCTGAAGGGGATGGTCGAGGCGCTGCTCGCGGAGCGCGCGGAGTCGCGGCGATGATCCGCTCCCTCGTCCTCCTCCTGGCGGCGGCGGGGCTCGCGCCCGCGGCCGCCGCGCAGACCGGCGGCGGGTACGACCTGACGTGGCACTCGATCGAGGCCGGGGCGCAGTCCCCGTCCACGGGCGGGAGCTACGCGCTCGTCTCGAACGCCGGCGCTCCGGACGCCACCGCCGGGAACGCCGGCGGGGCGTACGTGTTCGACGGCGGACTCCTGCCGGGGATCTGCGGCAGCACGATTTCGACGTACGGCTCGGGCTGCCCCGGGACCGGCGGGTTCGTCCCGCAGTTCGACATGCAGGGTTGCGCGTCGAACGGCTACGACGTGGTGGTCGAGATCGGGCAGGGGCTCGGCGGATCGCAGGCGTTCCTGTTCCTCGGGTTCGGCCCCGCGGCGATCCCGATGGGCGGCGGCTGCACGCTGAACGTCTTCCCGCTCTTCCCGACTCCGATCGGACCGTTCCCGCTCTCGCCGGGCGGGCCGGGCGGCGGCGACCTGAGCCTCCCGGTGACGATCCCGGCGTCGGTCGACAACCTCGTGGCGACGGTGACGCTCCAGGTGTTCGTCTCCGACCCGACCGCGCCGGGCGGCGGCGGGTTCTCGAACTCGAACGGCGTCGCGCTGACGTTCGGCTGATCCGAGCTCGCGCGACCGCGCCCTCGCGGGGTGCCCACCGGGAACGGGGGGCACCCCGCCTTCGTCTCCCCTCGGGGAGCGCCGGCGGGAGTATCCTCGGACGGGACGAGTCCCGGAGAGGAGGTGAGACGATGCACGGTTCGAAGCTCGCGATCCCGTTCCTGACCGCGTCCCTGTTCCTGGCGAGCGCCGCGTCCGGCCAGCACGCGTGGGTCGACGGGATCTCGGGGGACGACCTGACCGGCACCGGCGCGAAGAGCGCGCCGTTCGCGACGATCGGGAAGGGGGTCCAGGTCCTCGGGACGGCGCCCGGCCCGACGACCCTCCACGTCGAGCCGGGGTCGTACGGACCGTCGACCGGCGAGTCGTTCCCGATCTCGATCCCGCCTCGGATGACGATCCTCGGCGCCGGCGCCGCGAGCACGCAGGTGAGCGGGGAGGGGAACGGCGTCGTCCTGTTCCGCCTCGACCGGGAGAGCGTCGTGTCGGACCTCACCCTGACCCGGGCCGACGTGGCGATCGAGAGCTCGGGCCCGGGGTTCGCCTCGAACGTCCGCGTCGTCCGACGCTGCGTCGTCCGCGACAGCGGCGTCGGCCTCCGTTGTTCCGACGGGCCGCACGCCGACCTCGGGACGATCGTCCTGAACTCCCTCTTCTTCGCGAACGGCGTGGCGATCCTCGCCGAGAGCACCGGGTTCGACTTCCAGAGCACGTCGGTCCTCGTCTACGGATCGACGATCACGAACAACGTGAACGGCCTGGTCGCGATCGGGGTCCTCGAGCGGTACCTCGGGCTGTTCGACTCGATCGTGTACGGGAACGGCAACGACTCGATCTCGAACTGGAGCGCGATCTTCCCGGGGATCACCGGCAACGTCCTCGGCGACCCGACGTACGTCGGCACGAACGGGAACGTCGGCGTCGATCCGCTCCTCGTCGAGCCGGCGAACGGCGACGGCCACCTCCGCGTCACGTCGCCGGTGGTCGACCTCCCGTCGCCGCCGGTCGCCTGGCCGCCGGCGCCGATGTGGCTCGGTCCGACGACGTGGGTCTGGGAGCCGACGTACGAGGAGATCGCGGAGCTCGACGGCGACGACCGGATCGGCGTGACGACCGACCCCGGCGCCGACGAGCTGGTCGTCCCGACGCTCTATTCGCACGGGAGGACGCGGATCGGGCAGACGTTCCGGCTGCGCGTGACGTCGAACCCGAACGAACCGATCCCGCTCTTCGCGGCGGCCGGCCTCCTGACCGTCCCGCTCGGCGGGTTCTTCTGGCTCGCCGCCCCGGTCGTCCCGCTCGCCACGACGACGACGGACGTCGACGGGCTGGCGGACCTCCCGCTCACGATCCCGAACGTCCCGGCCTGGGTCGGGCTGGACGCGCACCTCCAGGGCTTCCGCGCCCTCGGCGGCGGCGCGTACGAGGGTTCGCGGCCGCTCCGGGTGCGGCTCCAGCCCTGAGGTCGGCGGCTACTCGGCCGCCAGCCGCTTCACCAGGGCGACGAGGTCGGCGCCGTGGTTCGTGACGTCGACGTTCTCCTCGACGTGGCGAACGATCCCGTCGGGGTCGATCACGACGGTGACCCGCCGCGTCCACCGCCCGCCCTCGGGGAGGACGCCGTACTTCGCGGAGGCGCTGCCGTCCGGGTCGGAGAGGAGCGGGAAGTTCAGCTCCTGTTCCTCGTGGAAGGTCGCCTGGGTCGCGACGTCGTCGAGGCTGAGCCCGTGGACCTCGACGTCGAGCCCCTCGAAGTCGGCCGCGGCGTCCCGCAGCGAGCAGACCTCGCGCGTGCACCCGGACGTCCGCGCCTTCGGGTACCACGCGAGCACCGTCCACCGGCCGCTCTTCCCGCCGATCGAGACGCCGTCCCCCTCGTGATCGTTCAGCCGGAACGTCGGCGCCGGCGCCCCCACCTCCGGCAGCCCCGGCCGTTCCGCGTCCTCGTCGTGCGCCGCGACGACGGCGAGCGCCGCCGCCAGCAGCGACGCTGCGATCCTGCTGTTCATCTCGTCCTCCTGACCGTCGAGCGGCGAGCCGCGATTGTACGGAGGCCGCGCGGGAACCGGTGGTCAGGGTGGCGCGGACTCTTCGCCGTCCTCGCCCGCCGGCTCGACCTCCGGCCCCCCGAGGCGAGCCGCGCGGCGGCGCCCCTCCTCGGTCAGGCGCCAGTTCCGGCTCTCCCGACCGTTCTTCCGGTAGTCGACCTGCCCCTTGGCCCGCAGCTTCCCGAGGAGGTGGGAGACGTTCGTCGGCACGTCCCAACGCTGCTCCTCGAAGAACCGGCCGACGTCCCGCGGCGACCAGCGCGTCCGCCCGTCCTCGACCTCGAGGTGGGCGGCGGCGAGGAGGATGTTCTGCGAGAACGACCGCGCGCTCCCCGCGACGCGGCGCGGCGCCTCCCCTCCCCCGAGCAGCTCCGCCACCTCCCGCACGAGCTTCGGGGGCGGCTCGGCCTCCAGGAGGAGTCGCCACGCCTCCGTCCGTTCCTCGATCGACGCCGTGTGGAGCAACGCACGAAAGACGGCGACGACGGTGCCGACGTCGTTCGCTCCTCGCACCTCGAGGAACACTCTCCAGCGCTGCAGCGATCCGTTTGTGTCCACCCCCTGGACGAGGCGACTCGGCTGTGCGGCCACCCTTCTCCCTTTCGAAATTTCGCGGGCTGATTGCTTCCTTCCACCGATGGCGGAGTCCGGGCGAGCCGATCCTATCTCGATCCTCGCTCGATTGCCGGGTTGCGATCCGCACGATCCCCCCGCGATCCCCCCTATCCACGGCCGTCGCCGATCGATTGGAGATCGACCCGAGGCGGGGGTTAGCGTTCCTCTCGCCGCTCCACGCGCCTTGGAGAACCCATGAAGACTCGACCGAACTCGACCACTCTCGACCGCGACCTCCCGCCGCCCGGCGCGCCCGCGGACGGCGAGGCCGACCGCCGCCCCGAGGTGCGCGCCCTGCTCGCGAGGGTCGCGCACCACCCCGCGGCGGACCACCCCGGCCTGCGGAGCTTCGCGAACGGACGC
>JAUIEL010000918.1 GCA_030428825.1 bacterium | reverse complement strand
CGGTACGACGCCGCGGTCGACGCCTTCACGCGCCCCGAGGTCGAGGCGCTGGCGACCGCGTTCGACTTCGGCGCCGTCCGGACGGTGGTCGACGTCGGCGGCGGCCGCGGGAGCGCGCTCGCCGTCCTGCTCGAGCGGTTCCCGTCGCTCCGCGGGGTGCTGCTCGACCTGCCGCCGGTCGTCGCCCGCCACGGCCCCGCGCTCCGCGAGCGGTTCGGCGACCGGGTCGAGTGCGTCGGCGGCTCGTTCCTCGACGCCCTCCCCGCCGGCGCCGACGTCTACGTGTTGAAGCACGTGCTGCACAACTGGGGCGACGACGACGCGGTCCGCCTCCTCGCCGGCTGCCGCGACGCGATGGCCGACGGCGGGCGCGTCCTCGCGATCGAGGGGATCCTCCTCCCCGGCAACCTCCCGGACACCGCGCACCTCCTCGACCTCGAGATGCTCGTCCTGACCGGCGGCCGCGAGCGGCGGAAGCCGGAGCTCCGCCGCCTCTTTGCGGAGGGAGGGCTCGCGCTGGAGCGGGTCACGCGGCTCGGCCCGCTCGGGCACCTGCTGGAAGGGCGGCGGCGCTGAGCGAGGCGCCCGCTCAGGCCCGTTCGACCGGGACCGCCACCCGGAGGTCGAACCGCTCGAGCCCGTGGGCGAACGGCCGCCCCGCCCAGACCTCGAACGACGGCCGGTCGGCGGGGACGTGGCCGCTCCGCGGGAACCAGTCGGAGTAGAGCCACTCGATCGCGCGGAGCTCGAGCGCGACCGGACCGCTCACCTCGATCTCGGCCACGAGCATCGGCGGGAAGTCGAACGTCCCGACCTCCCCCTCCGGCGCGACGTCCCTCCCCGTCACGTCGACCGCGACGTCGTACCGGCAGTCGTCCAGCGCCACCACCGTCGGATCGTCCCACTGGTAGCCGAGCCAGCGTCCGTCCGCGACGCCGCGACGCTCGGCCCACTCGACGAGCCGCCCCGTGGCCGCCTGCACGACCCCCTCGCGGTACGGCGCCGCGACCCGGAGGTACGCGACCGTACACGCCGGCCATCGCCGCAGCGCCACCTCGAACCCGTCGCCCGCGCCGTCCGGGGGGTCGCCCGCGGGCGTGGCGCGCTCGAGGTCGCCCCGCCGGCGCCGCCGCCACCCTTCGAGGTCGAACCGGCTCGGCGGGACCCCGAACCGCTGCCGGAAGGAGCGCGAGAAGTCGGACGACGACGAGAACCCGCTGGCGAGCGCGATCTCCGTCAGCGACCGCGGCCGACCGTGCGCGAGGCGGCGGAGCGCGTCCTCCAGCCGCAGCCGCTTCACGAACGCGTGCGGCGTCTCCCCGGTCCGGGCGCGGAAGACCCGATGGAAGTGGCACGCGGAGAGGCCGGCCGCGCGCGCGAGCCGCTCGAGGTCGAGCGGCTCCGCGAGGTTCCCCCGGACGTGGTCGATCGCCCGGTCGACGCGGGCCGCACGCGACGACGAGACGGACGAGCGCGGGGGGAGGGACGGCGACATCGCGCCGAGGATACCGCCCCCCGTCGCGGCCTCGATTCCCGACCGATCGCAAGATCCGGCAAGACGTCCCGGTCCCGAACCGCCATCCTCGGGCCCTCGGACCTTTCCCCCGACCTCGGAGAACCAAGATGAAGCTCGGAGCCTTCTCGATCAGCCTCGCCGTCCAGGACCTCGCCGCGTCGCGCGCCTTCTACGGGAAGCTCGGCGTCGAGCCGGTCGGCGGCGACGGCGAGCACTGGCAGATCCTCCGGAACGAGGACGAGGTGACGATCGGCCTGTTCCAGG
>JAUIEL010000227.1 GCA_030428825.1 bacterium | reverse complement strand
TGGCGCACAACTCGTACCTGCAGATCTGGGCCGAGACCGGGACGATCTCGTTCCTCTTCTTCCTGTCGGTCCTCGGGTCGACGATCCTCTACGTCCGGAGGCTGCAGCGGATCAACCGCGTCCGGGACGGCCCGGCGTGGATCGCGAACTACGCCTCGCTGATCGAGGTGTCGCTCTACGGGTTCCTCTGCGGCGCGATGTTCCTGAACCGCGGGCACTTCGACTTCATGTACCAGGAGGCGGCGATCGCGGTCGCGCTCTTCCCGGTCGCGATGGCCGACCTGAAGCGGCGGGAGGAGGTCACCGGCGTCCGCAAGGGGCCGGCGAAGCTCGTCATCCGCTCGTCCGACCCGTTCCTCGCCGGCGGCCCCGCGCGGTCGCGGTGAGTCGTCGCCCGGCGGAACACCCGCTAGATTGAGACGAGGCATGTGCGGAATCGCCGGAATCGTCCAGTTCGACCCCGACGCCCCGGTCCGGAGCGTCGATCTCGAACGCATGGCGCGCGCCATGGTCCATCGGGGCCCGGACGCGGACGGCTTCCATCGGTCGGCCGGCGTCGGCTTCGCGTTCCGGCGGCTGTCGATCATCGACCTCGCCGGCGGCGACCAGCCGATCTCGAACGAGGACGGCACGGTCACCGTCGTCTTCAACGGCGAGATCTACAACTTCCGCGACCTCCGGGCGACGCTCGAGGCGAAGGGACACGTCTTCGCCACGCACTCCGACACCGAGACCCTGGTGCACGGGTACGAGGAGTGGGGGGAGCGCGGGCTGTGCGAGCGGCTGCGCGGGATGTTCGCGTTCGCGATCCACGACGCCGCCCGCCGGCGGGTCGTCCTCGGCCGCGACCGGCTCGGCATCAAGCCGCTCCACCTGGCGGAGATCGACGGCGGGATCGCGTTCGCGTCGGAGCTGAAGTCGCTCCACGCGCTCGACGGGTTCGCCCGGGACGTCGACCCCCGCTCCCTCCTCGACGTGCTGGTCCTCGGCTACGTCCCGGCCCCGCGGTCGATCTGGCGCCGGGTCGAGAAGCTCCCGCCGGGGCACCTGGCGGTGATCGAGGGGGGGCGGGTCGAGGTCTCGCGCTACTGGGAGGCGCCGTTCGTCGAACGCCCGATCGGCATGGACGAGGCCGCCGATCGGATCCGCGCCCTCCTCGACGACGCGGTCCGGGTGCGGCTCGTCTCCGAGGTGCCGCTCGGCTGCTTCCTCTCCGGCGGGGTCGACTCGTCGGCCGTCGTCGCGGCGATGGTCGACGCGCTCGGGACCTCGATCGACGCGGTGACCGTCGGCTTCGAGGACGCGCGGTTCGACGAGCGCGGCGCGGCCCGGTCGGTCGCGGCGCACCTCGGGATCACGCCGCACGAGGAGGTGGTCGAGTCCGACCCGAGCGTCCTCGACGACGTGGCGAAGACGTTCGACGAGCCGCACGCCGACCCGTCCGACCTCCCGACCTGGCTCCTCTGTCGAGCGACGCGGCGGCACGTCACGGTGGCGCTGTCGGGGGACGGCGGCGACGAGCTGTTCGGCGGCTACCGGCGATACGCGTTCGACCGGTTCGAGAACCGGATCCGGGCGATCGTGCCGGGCCCGCTCCGGCGCCTCCTGTTCGGACCGCTCGGCGGCGTGCTGCCGAAGGGGGACCGGCTCCCCCGGCCGCTCCGGGCGAAGACCCTCGTGTCGAACCTCGCGCGCGACCCGGTCGAGGCGTACTTCCGCTCGGTCGCCCGGATCGCGCCGGAGGAGGCGGAGCGGCTGCTGGCGCCCGACCTGCTCCGGGAGTGCGACGGCTGGCGGACGGTCGAGCGGTTCCGCGAGATCGACGCACGGCGGGGGCTGAAGGACCCGCTCTTCCGGATCCGCGCGCTCGACCTCGAGACGTGGCTCCCCGACGACATCCTGGCGAAGGTCGACCGGGCGTCGATGGCGCACTCGCTCGAGGCGCGGGTGCCGATCCTCGACCACCCGCTGGTCGAGTTCGCCTCCTCCCTGCCGTCCGACCTGCTGATCCGGGGCGGGCGGACGAAGGCGGTCTTCAAGCACGCCCTCCGCCGCACGATCCCGGACGAGATCCTCGACCGGCCGAAGCAGGGGTTCGACCTGCCGGTGGCGGCGTGGCTCGACGGTCCGCTCCGGAGCGAGCTCGACGCCCTCGTCCACGCCGGCTCGCCGCTGGAGGGGACGCTCGACCTCGCGCGCGCGCGGACGCTCCTCGACGAGCACCGCGGCGGGCGCCGGAACCGGCTCGCCGAGCTCTGGACGATCCTCACCCTCGGGAGATGGACGGTGACGCACCGGGAGGCCCAGTGCGTGTCCTGACCCTGTCGTCGCTCTTCCCCGGCGCGGCGGCTCCCCGGCACGGCACGTTCGTGCGGGAGCGGATGCGCGCCTTCCGCGACCGGACCGGCGCGGGCGTGAAGGTCGTCTCGCCGGTGCCGTGGTTCCCGCGCGGCGTGCCCTCGCGCAAGTACGCCGCGTTCGCGCGCGCGCCGCGCCGGGAGACCGTCGACGGCTTCGACGTGCATCGACCCCGGTACGCGATGATCCCGAAGGTCGGCGTCCCGCTGCAGGGGATCCTGTACGAGCTCGGCGTCCGGGGGACGGTGAAGCGGCTCCTGCGCGAGTGGGACTTCGACCTCCTCGACGTCCACTACGCGTACCCCGACGGGTTCGCCGGGGCCCTCCTCGCCCACCGCCTCCGGAAGCCGATGGTCCTGACCGTCCGGGGGACCGACGTGAACCACCTCCCCGACCTGAAGGCGACGCGGGACCAGGTCCGGTTCGCGCTCGAGAAGGCGGACCGGGTCGTCGCGGTCTCCGCCGCCCTCGCCGAGTGCGCGGTCGCCGCCGGCGCGACGTCCGAGAAGACGGTCGTCCTCCGGAACGGGGTCGACCCGGAGCGGTTCCGGCCCGTCGACCGGGACGCCTGCCGGGCGGCGCTCGGCGTGCCGGCCGACGCCGCCGTCCTCGTGTCGGTCGGGTTCCTCGTCCCGCGGAAGGGACACGACCTGACGATCCGCGCGGTCGCGAGCCTGCCGGAGGGGGCGAGGCCGCACCTGCTGATCGCCGGCGACGGCCCCGAGGAGGAGCGGCTGCGCGCGCTGATCGCCGAGCTCGGGGTCGCGGACCGCGTCCGCCTCCTCGGCCCGGTCGAGCACGGCGCGCTCTCGGAGGTCTTCTCGGCCGCCGACCTGTCGGTCCTCGCGTCGTCGCGCGAGGGGTGGCCGAACGTGCTGCTCGAGTCGATGGCGTGCGGGACTCCGGTCGTCGCGACCGCGGTGCACGGCTCGCCGGAGGTCGTGCGCGACCGGACGGTCGGGAGGCTCGTCGAGGAGCGGACGGTCGAGGCGCTCGCCGCGGCGATCCGCGACGCGCTCGAGCAGCGGTTCGATCGCGAGGCGGTCCGGGCGTACGCCGAGTCGATGGGGTGGGAGGAGACGACGCGCGGCCTCCACGATCTCTTCCGCGAGGTGCTCGGAGGCGCGGCGTGAACGTCCTGTACCACCACCGGACCGCGTCGCGCGACGGCCAGGAGGTCCACATCTCCGAGCTGATCGCGGCCCTCCGTGCCGCCGGACACGTCGTGACGGTCGTCTCGCCGGCCGGCGAGGCGGAGACGGGGAAGCGCGCCGACGGGGACATGGGGGGGAGCCACGGCGGGCTGGCGCGACTGCGCGCCCTCGTGCCGGACGCGCTCCTGCCGCTGGCGGCGCGCGCGTACGAGGCGGTCTTCACGCGCCGGCTCGTGACGGCGGGGCGGGCGAACGGCGCCGACTTCCTGTACGAGCGGCACGCGCTCGACAACCGGGTGGGCCGGCGCGCGTCCGCGAAGCTCGGCCTGCCGTTCCTCCTCGAGGTGAACGCGCCCCTCGCCCGCGAGGAGGCGGCCGAGGGGAGGATCGGCGACCTCGCCCCCGCGCTCCGGGCCGAGCTCGAGGTGCTGCGCGCGGCCGACGCGGTCCTGGTCGTGACCGAGGTCCTGAAGGGGATCCTGGTCGAGGACGGCGTCCCCGCCGAGCGGATCCACGTCGTCCCGAACGGTATCGCGCCGGAGCGGTTCCTCGTCCCGCGCGACGAGGGGGCGAAGGAGCGGCTCGGAGTCGAGGGGCGCCTCGTCCTCGGGTTCGTCGGCTTCCCGCGCCCGTGGCACGGCCTCGATCGGGTCGTCCGGGCGATCGGCGGCGCGAAGGAGGGGGCGCTCTCCGAGGCGGTCCTCCTGATCGGCGGCGAGGGGCCGGCGCTCGACGACCTCCTCCCCCTGGCCGAACGGCTCGGCGTGCGCGATCGCGTGAAGGTCGTGGGGGTGGTGAACCGGCCGGAGATCCCGGGGTTCCTCGACGCGTTCGACGTCGCGCTGCAGCCGAAGGCGACGTCGTACGCCTCGCCGCTGAAGCTGTTCGAGTATCTCGCGCGCGGCCTCCCGGTGGTGGCGCCTCGGCAGCCGAACCTGGAGGAGGTCGTCGAGGACGGCGTCTCCGCGCTCCTGTTCCCGCCGGACGACGACGACGCGTTCGTCGAGGCGCTCCGCCGGCTGGCCGAGGACGCGGCGCTCCGCGCGTCGATCGGCGCGGCGGGGCGGGGGCGGATCGTCGACGCGGGCCACACCTGGCCGAGGAACGCCGAGCGGGTGATCGAGATCGCGCGTTCGCTCGGGGCGGCCGACGACGCGGGACGAGGATGACGCCACGATGACCGGACCGGACGCCAAGATCGCCAACGGCCTCAGCTTCGACGTCGAGGAGTACTTCCACGCCCTGAACCTCCGTCCGGTGGCGCCGGCGGAGACGTGGGAGCGGCAGGAGCGGCGGGTCGCCGCGACGACCCGGGCGATCGTCGAGGCGCTCGCCGCGCGCGACGTCACCGCGACGTTCTACTTCCTCGGCTGGGTGGCGAAGCGCGACCCCGCCCTGGTGAAGGAGGTCGCCGCCGCCGGGCACGAGATCGGCTCGCACGGCATGTCGCACCGCATGGCCGGCGAGCTCGGGCCGGACGCGTTCCGCGACGAGGCGCGGGAGAGCAAGGCGATACTCGAGGACGCGATCGGAGCGCCGATCCGCGGGTTCCGGGCGTCGACGTTCTCGGTGACCGAGGCGACGCGCTGGGCGTTCGACGTGCTGCGCGAGGAGGGGTACGAGTACGACTCGAGCGTCTTCCCCGTCCGGCACGACCGCTACGGCTGGCCGTCGTTCTCGCGCGTCCCGATCGAGGTCGAGACCGTCGCCGGCCCGCTGCTCGAGCTCCCGATGTTGACGCTCCGGCGGTTCGGGGTGAACCTCCCGGCGGCGGGCGGCGGCTATCTGCGGCTCCTCCCGCTCGGGCTGGTCCACCGCGCCCTGCGGGAGATGAACGCGGCCGGCCATCCCGGCGTCGTCTACCTCCACCCCTGGGAGTTCGACCCGGGACAGCCGCGCCTGCTGAAGGGCGGGCTCGGCGCGTTCCGGCACTACTTCGGGCTCGACCGGACGATGGGGAAGCTCGAACGGCTGCTCGACCGGCACGCGTTCGGGACGGTCGGGGCGCTCGCCCCGGCGCCCGCCTGAGCGCCGCGGCCCGTCAGAGCATCTTCAGGACGTGACGCACCCGCGGGGCGAACGGGTAACCCCGCTTCACCTGGTCGAGCGCGCGCCGGGCCGCCTTCGCGTCGCCGTCGAGGAACGCGCAGACGCCGAGCAGGTACCACGCGTCGCGCTCCTTCGGAGCGAGTTCGACCGCGCGCCGCAGGGCGGCCCGCGCCGCCTCGAGGTCGTCGACCCGGAACCGGTCCTTCGCCTTCAGGAGGAGGAACCGCTCGTCCCCGTCCGCCAGCTCTTCCATCCGGGGGAGGAGCTCGGCCACGACGTCGGCGAGGTCGGTCCGCTCCTCGAGGAGGACGCTCCCGTACTCGAACAGGATCTGCGGGTTCGACGGCGACAGGGCGCAGAGGAGCCTCAGGTCGTCGATGGCGGCGCCGCGGGCGGCGAGGCGCTCGACCAGCTCGACGCGGAGGAGGCGGAGCTTCAGGTGGGCCGGCTGGGCGAGCAGCGCGGCGTCGACCAGCTCCTTCGCGGCCGCGTCGAGGCCGCGGCGCTCGGCGACGCCGGCGATCCCGAGCAGCAGCTCGGAGGCGGCGCCCGCCTCCGGGTCGGGGGGGACCGCGGCCGCGAGCGACGTCGCGAGCGCGGCGATGGCGTCGTCCCGCTCGAGCGTCTCGAGCCGGCGGACGAGCAGCGCCGCGGCGCCGTAGAACGTCGGGTCGGCGGCGACGACGCGGTCGAGGATCTCGAGCGACTCGTCCGCCGGCGCGGCGTCCCCCTGGTAACGGTAGAGCAGGAACGTCCGGAGCGCGGGGTCGCGCAGGTCGTGCTCGGCGATCGCGCGGGCGACGACCTCTCCCGCCGACTCGTGCCCCGGGGTCCGCGCGACCTGCGAGAGGAGGCGGAGCGCCAGCGTGTCGGCCGGCCGCTCGGCGAGGATCTCCTCCAGCAGGAGGCGCGCCGTCGAGGCGGACCCGGCCCGGAGCGCGGCGAGCGCGGCGAGGCGGCGCACGTCGAGGTCGCCGGGGAAGAGCTCGATCCCCGCGCGCGAGTAGTTCGTGAGGAGGGTGGCGTCGGCGGAGGTCCGGACGAGGAGCTCGCCGGCCAGGAGGTAGGTCGCGCGGTCGTTCGGGTTCGCGGCCTGCACCCGGAGGAGCTCGGGGAGCGCCGCCTCCGGACCCGCGGTCGCCCCGGTCCGGATCGCGACGTAGCGCGCGGCGGTGGTGAGGCGCGGGTCGACGGCGGCGAGGCGCCGGGCGAGCGCGAACGCCTCCTCTTCGAACCCGCGGCCCGCGAACGCGTACAGGAGGAACCGGAGGGCGACCTCGTCGAGGCGGTCGGCGCCGTCGACGATCGTCGAGGCGTTCTCCCGCACGAAGTCGAGCTCGGGCCGCGCCGCCGCCGCGACCGCGGGCGGGGGCGTCGGCCTCTTCTCCGCCCGCAGCCGCGCGAGCCACCACAGGAGCGCCTGGTCGGCCGGGACCCCGTCCTCGCCGACCGACCGCTCGTAGCGGCCGAGGAAGGTCGTCAGCTCGACCTGATACGGCGTCAGGGCGAACGCGGCCGCCGTCGGGAGGACCGCCCAGTCGCGCTCGAGCGTGAACTCGCGCGCGCTCTGGAGGAACTTCGCCGCCGCGTGCGGCCCGAGCTCGCGCAGCGTCAGACCGAAGGCGGCGGCGACGGTCTCGTTCGAGAGCTGGTCGCGCCCGTCCGGCCGATCGCGCAGGCGGCGGAGCAGCGTCGGGTCTCCGGCCTCGAACGAGACGATCGCGGCCCGCTCGGCGAGGTCCCGGGCGAACCGCCCGGAGTATCGTCCCTCGATCCGGTCGGCGAGCGTGGCGGAGAGGAGCGGCTCGCCGGCGGCCTCGATCCGGTCGAGCATCCGGGTGACGAGCGGCGCGGGGAGGAGGCGGGGAAGGTCGGCGAACCGCTCGAGCGTCTCGAGGAACGCGCGGCGCTCCCCCGCGAGCGCGCGGGCGAGGAGGAGCCCGGCGACGACGTCCGCGTCGTCCTGCGTCACGTCGGCGGCCTGCTCGAACCACCGGCGCGCGGCGGGGAACCGCCCGGCGGCGAGCGCGGCGCGACCGAGCAGGAGCATCATCTCCGGGTCGGTCGTGTCGGTGTGCGACGCGAGGAGCCGGAGGGCCCCCGCGCCGTCGCCGGCCTCGATCAGCGCGTCGGCGCAGACCTTGAGCCCGCCGCCGACCGGGTCCGCGGCGGTGACCGCCTCGGCGACGCGGCGCGCGTCCTCGACCCGTCCGGCGAGGCGCCAGGCGAGCATCGCGTACCGCGCGGCCTCCGCGTCGGTCGGGTCGCGGACGAGGATGTGCTCGAAGTCCTGGGCCGCGGTCTCGAACAGCCCGAGGTCGAGGCGGTACTGGCCGAGCCGGAACCGGAACGCGCCGATCTCCGGCTCGCGGGTCGACGCGCGGAACAGGAAGTTGCGCGACTCGACCGTCTCCCCCGCGCGGCCGAACTCCTGCGCGAGGTGCCAGGCGACGATCGGGTCGTTCGCCATCCGCCCCGCGAGCTCGCCGATCTGCGCCATCGTGCGCGCCACCCGGTTCCCGCCCTGCCGCAGCTTCTGCGTGTCCGCGTACGTCTGCTGCTGGTCGAGCTCGTCGCGGAGCGCCGCCTTCGTCCGGCGCATCCGGTCGGCGAGCTCCAGGGCGTACGTGACCGGCGTGCGCCCCTGCGAGTCGGAGATGATCGAGGCGGTCTCGAGCCACTCGGCGAAGAGGGCCGGGTCGCGCTTCGACGTCCGCATGGCGGCGAGGAGGTCGTTCGCCGCGCCCGAGGTGTCCCCGAGCGACCGGCGGATGCGGGCGCGGCGGACCAGGAGCTCGGTGTCGTCCGGGGAGAGCCCGACCAGGGTGTTCGCGATGTCGAGGCCGCGCTGGGGACGGTTCGCCGCGAGGTACGCCTCGAGGAGCGCGAGGACGAACCGGCGGGCGCGGCGCGGCTCGGCGATCGAGGGGTCGAGGGTCTTCTGGTACCGGAGCGCGTCGAACACCTGCTTCAGCCGGTCGATCGCGCCGACCGCGTCGCCCTCCCAGCGGAGGGCCGCGATGCCCCGGTACGCGAGCGTTCGGAGGTCGAGGTTCTCGTAGCGGGCGATCTGCTGGTCCATCCGCGCGAGCGTCTCCTCGCGGCGCGACGGGTCCGCCTCGGCGGCGAAGAACTCCGCCTCGAACAGGTCCGCGATCCGCGGGAGCCGCGCCTCGTCGACGCCGCCCGCGAGCGACACGACCTCGGCCGCGGCCGCGGCCTGGGCCACGTACGCCCCGCTCTTCTCGAGCACCTGGGTCAGGACCTCGTACGCCCGCCGCCGCGTGTTCGGGTCGAGGCTGCGCGCGACGAGCGTCTGGAGGTTCTCCTTCGCGGAGAGGAGGCGGCCGAGGTGGAGGTCGACCTCGGCGCGGTTCAGGAACGCGGCGGGCGCGGCGATCCCCGTCCGGCGGATGTCGCCGAGCAGGGTGTCCGCCTCGCGAAGCAGCGCCCACGCGCGGTCGAGGGTCTCGCCGATCTCCTCCTGGAGCTCGCTCCCCGGGAGGACCTCGATCAGCGCCCGCCGCGTCGGTCCGTCCGGCTCGGTGGAGGCGAAGTGCGCCGTGACGAGACGCGGCGCGTCGACGCGATCGGGGTGGTACCGGCCGAGCTGGTTGTCGAGCTGGCCGGCGAGGTTCTTGAAGTATCGGAGGCGGCTGCTGGTCGCCTGGACCATGAGCGCCGAGTTCCGGTCGAGCCGCTCGTACGCCTCGTCCAGGAACTCGATCGCCAGGTCGTGGTGGCCGAGGTCCTGCAGCAGGCTCGACTTGAACGTGACGAGCCGGATCGAGGTCGGGTCCTTCGCGATCGCCGCCTCGATGTCCTCGAGGGCGCGCTGGGCGAGCGTCAGGGACTTCGAGGCGCGGGCGCGGACGAAGAGGGAGTCGAGGTCGTCGGGATCCGCCGCCAGGGCGCGGTCCGCGGCCTCCATGGCGCCCTTGTGGTCGCGCTCGGCCAGGCGCCGCTCGGCGAGGGCTCCCCAGTCGGTCGGCTCGCGGCCGGCGAGCAGGACGGCCACGACGGCCCCCACGGAGGCG
>JAUIEL010000917.1 GCA_030428825.1 bacterium | reverse complement strand
GGTCCGGGGAGCGACGAGGTGTTCGTCGCCCGCCTGTCGCCGGCGACCGGAGCGCTCCTCTGGGTGACGTTCCTCGGCGGGTCGGCGGACGAATCGCTGCCGAGGGTCGCGGTCGCGCCGAACGGCGACGTCGTCGTGGCGGGCGTGACGAGGTCGACCGACTTCCCGGTGACGCCGTCGGCGTTCGACACCGCGAAGGGCGGGCTGGACGACGCGTTCGTGGCACGGATCGACGCAACGGGGACGATCCTCCGGTTCGCGACGTACCTCGGCGGCTCGTTGCGGGAGGCGCCCTCGACCCTGATCGACCGCTTCGTCGACGTCGACGTCGACGCGAACGACGTGATCCACCTCGCCGGGCAGACGACGTCGTCCGACTTCCCGACCACCGCCGGCGCGTTCGCGACCTCGCTCGCGGGCGGGTCCGACGGCTGGGTCGCCCGCCTCGACGGGACCGGCTCGACGCTCCTGCTCGGGACGTACGTCGGCAGCCCGCTGGCGGACGGATTCGGCGACGTCGCCGCGCTCCCCGACGGATCGACGCTGGCGCTCGGGTACGGGTCGGCCGGGATCCCCGGAGTGCCCGCGGGGGGACAGGACCGCGCCGTCCTGGTCCGCGTCCCGCCGGACGGGACCGGGGCGGCGTTCGGCGCCTCCCCGACCGGGATCCCGTTCGGGGGCGGCCGCCTCCGCCTCGGCGCCGCGGCGTCCGGGCGCGCCGTCGTCACGTCGACCGGCCCGGTCACCGGCCTCCCGGCGATGTCGACGTTCGTCTGGCGGTACGAGTCGGATCAACTCGACCCGGTCACCCTTGGCCAGGCGTACCTCGTCGAGCCGGCGGCGGTCCTCGCGGCGGACGACGGGTCGTTCTTCCTCGTCGGGGACGAGGCCGACCCGACGCTTCCGACGTACCCGATGGCGCCGGCCGTCCGTCGGAACGACGGAACGACGGGACTCACGTTCGAGCAGGCGTCGTTCTCGTCCGCGCCGGCCGGAGTCGTCGCGGGCGCGCTCCTCGACGACACCACGCTCTTCGTGGTCTCGCGTCACGACCTCTCGACGGGCGCGCTCGGGCCGTTCGTCGCCCGGCTCGAGTTCTGCACCGGCACGTCGCGCGTCGTCACCGAGTCGTGCGTCCCGGGGACGTTCCTGTTCCCGCTCGTGACGGTGTCGTGGGGCTGCCACTCGCCGGGCGGAGCGCTGAACGTCGCCACGACCTCCGACGTCGAGCATCAGTCCGGACCCGCCTTCCTGCTGATCGGCGCCGGCGCCGGCTTCCTCCCGCTCACGGCCTCGTGCGCGCTCGACATGGCGACGGTCGTGCCGGTGCCGATCCCGATGATCCCCGGCTCGTTCGGCTACACGCTCCACGGGACGCTGCCGACGACGCTCCCGACGCCGTTCACCTTCCGGGGGCAGGCGGTCGCTCCGAACCCCGCCACGCCCGACGGCTGGGCGGTCCACGGCGCGTTCGAGGCGACGATCGATTCCTGACCGGCGCGCGGGGCCGGAACCGCGGGACGGGCGATCCCGGCCGGGCGCCGCGGTGGGGTACGCTCTCCGCATGCGCTACGTCGAGGTCGATCCCGGGCCGCGGCTCCGCCCGCACGTCGAGTGCCTGTGGGCGCTCGAGGGCGGGGAGGGCGGCCCGGCCGACGTCGAGCGGATCGTCCCCGACGGCCTGTCGGAGATCGTCTTCCACCTCGCCGACGTCCCGCGGCGGTGCCTCGACGGCGTCGAGGCGACCCAGGCATCGGCGCTCCTCGCCGGGCAGCTGACGGGT
>JAUIEL010000226.1 GCA_030428825.1 bacterium | reverse complement strand
CGCCGCCGGCGACCGTGAAGGTCATCTCGCTCTTCCCGACCCGGATGACGTCGCCGTCGGCGAGCTTCACCCGGTCGATCCGCTCCTCGTTGCGGTACGTCCCGTTCGCGGACTGGAGGTCCTCGAGGACCCAGTCGCGGCCGTCGTGCGAGATCCGGCAGTGACGGCGCGACGCGCCGGCGTCGTCGAGCTGGATCTCGTTCGCGGGGTCGCGGCCGATCCGGCAGACGTCGGCTTCCGAGAGATCGCGCGGCTCGCCGCCGCCGTCGAAGCTGAGCTTGGCCATGCTTCCGGCTCGGAGTTCGGGGGGAGGTGGGCGAAACCGTCGTTCTACCAGCCCCTCGGGCCAGACTCAACGGCCGGTCCCGCGGGGTCGGCAGTGAACGAAACTACCTCGGGAGAGCGCGCAAGTAACGGCGCCGCCGAGGGTCGCGTCAGCCGCCCTCGTCGGTCCCCGGATCGTCCGGCTCGCGCGGCGGGAGCGCGCCCGCCGCCTCGAACTCGGCCCGCACCGTCCGCTCGAGTCGCTCGAGCGCGACCGGGTCGTACGCGCCCGCGTCCGCGAGCCGACGGAGCACCGCGAAGTGCGCCTCGAACAGGTCGGCGCGGTACCCCCCCAGCCGCTCGGGGAGCGCCGCGTCGCCGCCCGGGCCCCGCCCCCGCTCGCTGACGGCGATCGTCAGGGTGAGGAGCGCCGCGATCCCGACCATGATCATCGCGTTGATCCCGCGGATCCGGTCGCCTCCCTCCCGCTTGTTCCGGAGGAAGACGTACGCCAGGGCGAGGAACGCGATCACGCCGCCGGCGAACAGCAGGAGCGCGTCGAGCCAGGCCCGGCCGAACACCCGCGAGAGGTCGCTCCTCAGCCCGACGGACGAGACGAAGATCCCCTTGTCGACCTTCCGCGAGTAGCGGCGGCGCGGCTTGCGGTCCTGCTGGGCGATCGAGGCGGCGTACCGGTCGTTCGGCAACGCGCGTCGGTTCTCGTACAGGTAGGGCAAGCCGTGGACGGTGCGGATCCCGGGGGAGCGGGCGAGGAAGTCGCGCGACTCGTCGTCGGAGAGGAGGTCGTCCCGGAGCCCCTCGACCGGCTCGAGCCCCTCCTCGGTCGACGGATAGGAGCCGTGCTGATCATCGCGTTGATCCCGCGGATCCGGTCGAGCTGTTCCTGCTGGAACCGGACGACCGCCTTGTGCTTCCGACGCTCCGGCCCCCACGAATGGTCGACGATGACGCCGGTCGCGAACAGGATCGAGACGAGGATCAGCAGGACATCGAGCGGCTTCACACGACTCTCCCAAACGGCGACGATACTCCGCCGTATTCGCCAGCTCAACGCCGACCACCGGCCGGGATCGAGAGGGCGAACCGCCGGACCCGATCCTCTAGAGTGGAGCCCCCAGCGCCCCCACGGACCTCCCGCATGCCCGCATCACCTCGCCTCCGGATCGAGAGTGGAGACGGCCGCGGGCGCGACGTCCCCCTGACCCGGGCGTTCGTCGTCGGCCGCGCGCAGAGCTGCGACCTCGTCCTGAACGACGAGTCGTGCTCCCGCATGCACGCCCGGATCACCCCCGAGGGGGCCCGGGCCCGGGTCGAGGACCTCGGGTCGACGAACGGGACGTTCAAGAACGGCGAGCGGATCACCGAGGAGCCGCTCGACGACGGCGACGCGATCGTCGTCGGCGGGACGACGCTCCGATTCCACGCTCCCCGGTTCGACGGCGGGGCGACCGTGATCCTCTCCCCGGCCGCTCGGAAGGACGCCGCCGTCGTCGCCGAGATCGCCGCCGACGGCGCCGAGCCGGAGGTGCGGGAGGGGCACGCCCGGGCCCTTCTCGACTCGACGCTCGGGCTGCTCGAGGCGACGCGCGGCATGCTCGACCGCCCGCAGATCGCCCGCGCGCTGTGCGAGCAGCTCTGCGGCCTGATCTCCGCCGACCGGAGCGCCGCGCTCCTGTTCCGCCAGCACTCCGGCGACCCCCGCGACGCCCGCCTCGTGTCGGTCCCCGAGCTCCGCCTCGAGCCGGACCGGCCGTGGATCGCGCAGGCGATCGAGTCCCGCCAGGCGCTCCTCCTGAAGGACGACGCGGGGAAGCGCTCCCTGTTCGGCCTCGTGATCCCGGTCTTCCACGGGGCCGAGCCGCAGCTCCTGGTCTACGCCGACCGCCGCGCGCGCGCGTTCGACGAGAACGACCTCGCCGACGCGCTCCAGCTCGTCCGGACCGCCTCCGCGCTGCATGAGGTCGCGGTCGCCCATCAGTCGCTCCGCGAGGAGGTCGTCGAGCACCGGACCCGCTACCGCTCCGACCGCCGCCTGGTCGGCGAGAGCTCCTCGCACCAGCAGGTGGTCGAGGCGGTCCGGCGGAACGCCGCGGGCGGCCAGTCGGTCCTCTTCATCGGGGAGACCGGCACCGGGAAGGAGCTGTTCGCCCGGCTCCTGCACGACCTCTCGGCGCGCGCGAACCGCCGCTTCGTCTCGGTCAACTGCTCGGCGACCCCCGACGGCCTCCTCGAGGACGAGCTGTTCGGATCGGAGCCCGAGCCCGGGGACGTCGACGCGGTCGAGACGGTCGGCGCGCTCGAGCGGGCGAACGGCGGCACGCTCTTCCTCGACGAGATCGACGCGATGGACCTGCCGACGCAGGCCCGGCTCGCCCAGGTGCTGAAGGAGCGCCAGCTCCGGCGCACGCGGGACGGCCGCGTCCTCGCGATCGACGTCCGGCTCGTCGCCGCGTCCGACCGGAACCTCTCCGGGCGCGCCCGCACCGGCGCGTTCCACGAGGACCTGCTCGCCCTCCTCGCGCTCGGGACCGTCCCGATCGAGCCGCTCCGCGAGCGGAAGGAGGACATCCCGCTCCTCGCCGACCACTTCTTGAAGCTGCACGCGCGCCGGATGAACCGGACCGCCCGGCGCCTCGACGGCGACGCCCTCCGCGCGATGACGGCGTACGCGTGGCCCGGCAACGTCCGCGAGCTCTCGAACGTCATCGAGCGCGCGGTCATGCTCTCGTCCGACGAGGAGATCGCCGCCGACCTCCTCCCGTTCCGCGAGCAGGCCCCGCTCGACGCGGACGAGCTGAAGATGACCGCGGTGGAGAAGCGCGCCATCGAACGCGCCCTCGAGTTCTGCCGGTACAAGAAGGGCGAGACCGCCAAGACGCTCGGCATCTCGTGGCCGACGCTGAACAAGAAGATCGCGGACTACGGGATCGCGCTGCCGGAGAAGTAGGACGGGAGCCGAGGGGCGCGGACACGGGGGGAGTGATTCGGACCGCGGCCCCGGAGCCCTCGAACCCCCGAACCCTCGGCCCTCACGCCCCGCGCTCGTCCTCCCTCAGCGCCTTCCGTCGGATCTTCCCGCTCTGGGTCTTCGGGAGCTCCGCGACGAACTCCAGCGCGCGGGGGGCCTTGAACGGCGCGAGCGTTCGCTTCACGTGGGCGACGACTTCGGCGGCGAGGTCGTCGCTCGGAGCGAACCCCTCGCGAAGGGTCACGAACCCCTTCACGATCCGGCCTCGCAACGGGTCGGGGGACTCGACGGCGGCCGCCTCGAGGACCGCCTCGTGGGCGCAGAGGGCCGACTCGACCTCGAACGGAGAGATCCGGTAACCGGCGCAGTTCATCACGTCGTCGGCGCGACCGCGGAACGCGTAGCGCCCCTCCGCGTCCCGGACCACCACGTCCCCCGACCAGTACCACTCGTCGCGGAAGACGGCGGCGGTCGCCTCCGGGTCGTTCAGGTACTCGAGCATCAGGCCCCGGTGCGTCGAGCGGCGGACGCACAGGACGCCCTCCTCGCCGTCGGCGACCGGGCGGAGGTCGTCGTCCAACGCGGCGAGCTCGACGCCGTCGGCCGCCTTGCCGCACGCCCCGGGGACCGCGTCGTCGATCCGGTTGTGGGCGTACACCATGCACTCGCTCATCCCGATCCCGTCGAGCGGCGTGACGCCGAGCTCCGTGCGCACCCGCTCGAACGTGTCCGGCGGCAGCGGCTCGCCGGCCGACGTCGCGCGGCGCAGGGACGTGAGGTCGCGGCGATCGAGGTCCTCGACCGTGAGGAGCATCCGGTAGATCGTCGGCGTGCCGACGAACGACGTGACGCGATGCCGCTCGATCAGGTCGCACCAGACCTCGGGACGGAAGCGCGGCTCGCGCTCGCGGTAGAGGAGGGTCGTGATGCCGGCGCGCATCGCGTAGAGGAACGTCGAGGCGACGGGGAGCATCCACCCGATCTCGGGCGGACAGGCGCAGACGTCCCCCTCGACGTACCCGTGCCAGTCGCGGATCAGGTTGTCGTAGGCGCCGGCGTACCGGTGCGCGTGGACGATCCCCTTCGGGTCGCCGGTGGTGCCGCTGGAGTACGCGATGAACGCCGGGTCGTCCGCCGCCGTGTCGACCGGACGGACGTGGTCGCGGGCGGCGGCGAGGAGCGCCGACAGCCCCTTCCGACCGGCGGGCGCCGGGGGCTCGCCCGCGTCGTCGACGATCACGACCTCGCGGAGGGCGGGGCAGTCGCCGGAGACCGCGTCGACCTCCGCCGCGAGCGTCGCCGTCGTCACCACCACGACCGCCCCGGAGTGGGCCAGCCGGTACCGGAGCTCCTTCTCCTTGAACTGCGTGCTCGACGGGACGAAGACCGCCCCCGCCTTCGCGCAGCCGAGCGCGCCGTAGACGAACGCCGGGTGGTTCGGGACCCGAAACACGACGCGGTCGCCGGGGACGACGCCGAGGCCGCGCAGGGCGTGCGCGAAGCGATTCGCCAGGACCGCGAGGCGGCGGTAGGTGAACTCCTCGGCGTGGCTGGCGGAGTCCTCGAACCGGAGCGCCGTCCGGTCGCCGGCCCCCCGCACGACGTGCCGATCGGTCAGGTCGACGCCGAGGTTGGCCCGATCGGTCACGGGGCGCGCTCGACGGCGGCCTCCGGTTCGTCCGGGAAGAGCGGCCGTCGCTCGTAGAACTCCTCGGACGGGCGCCCGGGGACGAGGATGCTGCGGATCCGCTGGGTGAGGTACGCCGCCCGCGCGTCGTCCTCTCGCCCCTCGGCCCACCCCTCTTCGGTCCGGTCGTCGAGGCCGAGCAGGCCGGTCCGCTCCTTCACCTGGGTCTCGACCCGGAGGCGGAAGCCGATCCCTTCGTCCCGCGGCTCGATCTCCGCGACGACCCGCTCGCGCTGGAGGTAGCGCGTCCCCGGCGAGACCGAGTCGTAGTCCCAGTCCGTCTCGACCCGACCGGTGGCCCGGTCGGCGCTCTTGATGGCGTACTCGCGGTCGAGCTGGACGACGGTGATCGCGAAGACGTCGTCGACCGAGACGTTCTCGAACGTCGTCTCCTCCCCGCCGCCGGTCCCCGGGAGGAGCCCGCAGGCGCCGCCGGAGATCGTGACGAGGAGGAGGAGGGCGAAGGGGAGGGCGCGGGATGAGGTGCTCACCCTCCCACTGTACGTCCCTACTTGAAGAGCTTCCAGAAGCCCTTCTTCCCGTCCCCTTCGGACGGCTTCTCGCCGCCGGCGTCCGGCGCGGGCCGGCCGGGGTTCATCCCCTCGATCTGGACGGTGTGCGGCGGGATGCTCGAGCCGCACGCCTGGACCGAGGAGAGCTTCGCGAACTCCTCCGCCGGGATCGACGGGCCGGACCGCTCGCAGTTCGCGTCGAAGACGGCGGTCAGCTCGCGCGCCACCATCCCCGCGTCCTTCCCCTCGATGTCGGTCCGCTGCATGACGTGGACCGGGGCGCCGTCCTTCAGGACCGCGATGAACGGGGACGACGGCGGGAACTGGCTCAGGTGCTCGCGGACCCGCCGGACGGCGGCCTTGTCCTGGCCGGCGAAGACCGTCACCAGCCGGTCCGGGATCTTCGCGTTCTGGAGGGCGAACGACACGCCCGGGCGGGCGCCGCCGGCCGCGCAGCCGCAGACCGAGTTGATGACGACGACCGTCGACCCGGACTTCTCCCCGAGCGACGAGTCGACGTCCTCGGCGGTCCGGAGCTCGGTGAATCCGACGTTCGTCAGCTCGTCCCGCATCGGCTGGACGGCGTCCTCGTCGTAGTTCGGCATGTCGTCGTGGTTCATGGATCTCTCCCGCTCGGGCTTCGCGTCACGAACCGGGTGTTATAGCCTCGTCCGCCGCATCCGCCGCACCGAATCGCCCGGAACGGAGTCCCCGATGTCCGAGCCCGACTTCACCCTGAACACCGTCGAGGACCTCGACGCCCTCCTGGCCGACCCCTCGCCGGTCCTGATCTTCAAGCACTCGACGGCGTGCCCCGTCAGCGCCCACGCCCACGGCGAGTTCGAGGCGTGGCTGGAGACGAAGGAGAGCGCGCCGCGGACCGCGTTCGTGCGGGTCATCGAGGAGCGGCCGGTCTCGAACGAGATCGCCGCCCGCCTCGGCGTCCGTCACCAGTCGCCGCAGGCGATCCTGGTCGTCGACGGCGAGGCGCGCTGGGACGCGTCCCACGACCGCGTGACGCGCGAGGCGCTCGCGGAGCGGACGGCGGCGGAGAACTGAGTCTTCTCGAGGGCGGCGGCGAGGGCGGCGGGACCGCGGACGGTCAGCCGCGCTCGTCGATCGGCACGTACGACCGCTCGGTCGCGCCGGTGTAGACCTGGCGCGGCCGGCCGATCCGCTTCGAGGCGTCCCCCTGCATCTCCTTCCACTGGGAGATCCAGCCGGGGAGCCGACCGAGCACGAACATCACCGTGAACATGTTCACCGGGATGCCGATCGCCTGGTAGATGATGCCCGAGTAGAAGTCGACGTTCGGGTAGAGCTTCCGGCTGATGAAGTAGTCGTCCTGGAGGGCGACCTCCTCGAGCTCGACGGCGATGTCGAGCATCTTGTTCTTCGTCCCCAGCCGGTCGAGCACCTCGAAGCACGCCTTCTTGATGATCTTCGCCCGCGGGTCGAAGTTCTTGTAGACCCGATGGCCGAACCCCATCAGGCGACGCGTGTCGTCCTTGTCCTTGCAGCTCTCCAGGAACCGCTTGCCGTCGAGCCCCTCGCTCTCGATCTGCTGGAGCATCTCGATGACGGCCTGGTTCGCGCCGCCGTGCAGCGGACCCCAGAGCGCGGCGACGCCGGACGAGATCGCGGCGAAGAGGTTCACCTGCGACGAACCGACGAGCCGGACCGTGCTGGTCGAGCAGTTCTGCTCGTGGTCGGCGTGCAGGATGAGGAGCAGGTCGAGCGCCTTCGCGACGACCGGGTCGATCTCGTACTCCTCGCACGGCGTCGCGAACATCAGGTGCAGGAAGTTGCTCGCGTAGTCGAGGTCGTTCCGCGGGTAGAGGAACGGCTGGCCGATCGAGTGCTTGAACGCGTACGCCGCGATCGTCGGCACCTTGGCGAGGAGGCGATGCGTCGAGAGGTTCGACTGCCCCTCGTCGTTCGGGTCGAGGAAGTTCTGGTAGAAGGTCGAGAGCGCGCCGATCACCGCGGCGCAGATCGCCATCGGGTGCGCCTTCTTCGGGAACGCGCCGAAGAACCGCTTCACGTCCTCGTGCAGCATCGTGTGGAGGCGGATGTCCTCCTTGAACGACTGGAGCTCGGCCGTCGTCGGGAGTTCGCCGTGCAGCAGGAGCCACGCGACCTCGAGGAACGACGAGCGCTCGGCGAGCTGCTCGATCGGGTAGCCGCGGTACCGGAGGATCCCCTTCTCGCCGTCGATGAAGGTGATCGCGCTGCGGCACGACCCGGTGTTGACGTAACCGGGGTCGAGCGTGATCAGCCCGAGCTCCTTGCGGAGCGCCGAGATGTCGATCGCCCGCTCCTTCTCCGAGCCTTCGATCACCGGGAGCTCGAGAGTCCGACCGTCGTAATGGAGCTCGGCCTTGGCCGTCATGGGGGTGGTCTCCGCGCACTGATTCCGGGACAGGACTGCTGTTTTTTTCCCCCCGGACACGAACGAGTCGAGGATGCTGAAACCCCGGGAGGGATGCCAGCTTTTTCGTCCGTTCCCCCGGTTTAGTTTTAGTTTAGGTGCGCTTTCCGCCCGCCGAGAAGAGGTCGCCGATGCCGCGCACCGCCCGCGCGCCCTGGTCCGTGTTGCCGCTCGTCCTCGCCTCCTGCTCTCCCGGGCCGGAAGCCCCCCCACCGGAGCCCGCCATGCCCACGGACGTCCATTCGTTCGCGCGCCCGTCCGAGGCGCGCGTCACCCACCTCGACCTCGACCTCCGGGCGGACTTCGACGCCCGGACCCTGACCGGGACCGCCTCGCTCGACGTCGAGACCGAGGACGGCGCGGCCCGCCTGGTCCTCGACACCGACGGCCTCGAGATCGAGCGCGTGGAGGACGGGGCGGGGGCGCCGCTCGACTGGCGCCTCGGGGACGCGGACCCCGTGCTCGGCCGGCCGCTCGAGGTGACGCTCGGGCCCGCCGAGCGCGTGGTCGTGACGTACCGCACCCGGGACGACGCGGCGGCGGTCCAGTGGCTGACGCCGGCGCAGACGTCGGGCGACGCCCCGTTCCTGTTCACGCAGGGGCAGGCGATCCTGACCCGGACCTGGATCCCGTGCCAGGACACGCCGTCCGTGCGCCATTCCTGGACCGGCCGGATCGTCGTCCCCGACGGGCTCCGCGCGGTGATGAGCGCCGAACAGCTCACCCCGGACGGCGAACCGACGGACGGCGGCCGCGCGTACCGCTTCCGCATGACGCACCCGGTGCCGTCGTACCTCGTCGCGCTCGCGATCGGCGAGCTGGAGTTCCGCGAGGTCGGCGCGCGGTCGGGGGTCTACGCCGAGCCGGCGCTGATCGACGCCGCGGCGGCCGAGTTCGAGGACACCGAGCGGATGATCGAGGCGGCCGAGGAGCTGTACGGGCCGTACCTCTGGGGACGCTACGACCTCCTGGTCCTCCCGCCGTCGTTCCCGTTCGGAGGCATGGAGAACCCGTGCCTCACGTTCGCGACGCCGACGATCATCGCCGGGGACAAGTCGCTCGTGTCGCTGGTCGCGCACGAGCTCGCCCACTCCTGGTCCGGCAACCTGGTGACGAACGCCGTCTGGGCCGACCTCTGGCTGAACGAGGGGTTCACGGTCTACTTCGAGAACCGGATCATGGAGGTGATCTACGGTGAGGACGACGCGCGGATGCTCCGGGTGCTCGGCTGGCAGGATCTGCAGCAGGACCTGCGCGAGCTCGGCGCCGACTCGAAGGAGACCCGGCTCGAGCTCGACCTCGCCGGCCGGAACCCCGACGACGCGTTCTCGAACGTCCCGTACGAGAAGGGGGCGCTCTTCCTCCGGACGATCGAACGGATCGTCGGGCGCGAGCGGTTCGACGCGTTCCTCTCCGACTACTTCGATCGGTTCCGGTTCCGGTCGATGACGTCGGCGCGCTTCCTCGCCCACCTCCGGGAACACCTGTTCGCGGACGACGCCGCCGGCTGGGACGAGCTCGATCCCGAGACCTGGGTGCACGGCGCCGGGCTGCCGGCGAACGCGCGGGAGCCGAAGTCGCCGCGGTTCGCCGCCGTCGACGAGGCGCGCGGCGCGTTCCTCGCGGGAGGGGCGCCGCCGGCCGGCGAGTGGGACGGCTGGACGACCCACGAACGCCTCCACTTCCTGCGCGGGCTCGACGGACCGCTCGGCGCCGACCGGCTTCGCCGGCTCGACGAGGCGCTCGGCC
>JAUIEL010000225.1 GCA_030428825.1 bacterium | reverse complement strand
GCCTTGAACGTCACCCATCCGTACGCCCCGACTTCGAGGAGCGCGTCGGCGGGGACCGCGAGCGTCGTGGAGAAGACCGGCGCGTCCGAGAACCGCCGTCGCTCCGGCTCGAACCGGAAGACGTCGAACGTGACGCGCGCCGCGGAGAGCATCGACTCGCGCAGCTTCGAGAGGACGTCGGTCCGGACCGTCGTCACCACGAGCTCGAGCGCGCCGTCGCCGTCGAGGTCGAACAGGCGCGGCGGCGACGTCAGCCCGTCGGTCCGGATCACCTGGCGCGGCTTCGGGACGCGTCCCCGCGCGAGGTCGTCGGCGAGGAACAGGACGTTGCGGGTCGTCGCCGCGTTCACGAGGCCGGGGCGGGCGACCCTTCGAGCGAACAGGAGGTCGCAGCGCCCGTCCCCGTCGATGTCGCGCAGGCGTCCGTCGTGGGTGACGAGCCCGTCCTCGCCCGCCTTCCCGCCGTCCTCGAGCGATGTCAGGTCGAGCAGCACCTCCGGCGCGGCCGGCGGACCGCTCCGGCCGAGCGCGACCCGGACGAGCTGCCCCTCGAACGCCAGCATCAGGTCGCCGCCGCCGCGGCCGTCCCAGTCGACCGGCGTCGGACGCGCGAGTCGGCTCTTCACGCGGAACGCCTCGTTCGGCCCGCTCGAGAGGCGGTGGCTCGACTCGGAGACGAGCGCGTGCGGCCCGTCGAGGCCGTCGTCCGTCGCCCGGAAGAAGACGTAGCCGTCGCGGCCGGGGATCAGGAGGTCGTCCCGGCGGTCGCCGTCGAGGTCCTTCGCGAGGTCGACGAACGGGAGCTCCGGCCCCGCGGTCGCGCGGAAGAACGACGGCACCTCGACGACACGCTCCCCTTCGGCGAAGCGGCCGTCCCGGTAGCGGTGCCGGGAGAGCCCGGCGACGTCGAGGACGAGCAGCTCGTCGCGACCGTCGCCGTCGAGGTCCGCCGCGTCGACGAACAGCGCGTCCCCGCCCACCTCGAGCCGGACCGACGGCGCCGACTCGAACCGGCCGCCGCGCGCCGTGCGGAGGAAGAGCGCGACGCCGCGCGCGAACCCGCCGCCCTCGGCGAGGGCGGTCGAGACGAGCGCGTCCCGGTCCCCGTCGCCGTCGACGTCGGCGAAGCGGACCGCCGTCGCCCTCCCCTCGACCGGGAGCCGCACCGTCTCCGCCTTCCCGTCGCGGGACGAGGTCGCCGCGAGCAGGAACGGAACGAGGAGCGGGAACGAACGGACGGGAGTCATCGGCGGGACCTCGGGCGCGCGATCATCCCCCGACCCGGGAGGCACTGCAAACGGTTTCCCCGGCCGGTACGCTCCGCGCCGGGAGATCCGCGTGTCCGACCCGCTCCTCCGCGCCGAGCAGCTCTTCCGATGGCGCCGCCACGCCGAGGCACGGAAGGCGGCCGTCGAGGCGCTCGCCGAAGACCCGGACCGCGCCGACGCCCACCGCCTCCTCGCCCTGATCCAGCTCGAGCTCGGGGAGGAGGACGCCGCCGACGCCTCGGCCCGGGAGGCGATCCGGCTCGAGCCGGACCGCGCCGCGGCGCATCACGTCCACGCGTTCGTGCTGCTCCGCCGCGGCCGGGTCGACGAGGCGCCGCTCCGGCTGAAGGAGGCGATCCGGTTGGCGCCGCACGACCCGGATCTCCACGCGCTCGAGGCGACGATGCGCGCGGCGTGGCGGGAGTGGCCGGCGGCGGAGGCGGCGGCCCGGCGCGCGCTGGCGATCGATCCCGCTTCGACGGAGGCGCTCGCCGCCCTCGCCGCCGCGGCGCTCGCCCGGGGTCGCCTGCCGGCGGCCGAACGGGCGGTCCGCGCGGCGCTCGCCGTCGATCCGGACGACGCGACGCTCCACCGGCGGTTGGGCGAGATCCTGGAGCGACGCGGCGACGCGCCGGGGGCGGCGGAGGCGTACGCGGCCGCCACCCGCCTCGACCCGACGCACGAGGAGACGGCCGACCGGGCGATCCGGACCGCGCGTCGGAGCACGCCTCGGACGGGGAGGCTTCACGCCGTGCTGACGCGGCTGGAGGACGCGCGGCGGTCGTACGGCGTCGCGCTCCTGCTGCTCGCCCCGTTCGTGACGTTCGGGCTCGATCGGGCGGAGCGCGGGGACGCGACGGAGGCTCCGCTCCTCCCGCTGCCGGTCGTGGAATGGGGCGCGTTCCTGGTCTATCCGGCCGTGTTCGGCGCCCGCGCGCTCTCGATCGCGCTGGAACGGCGAGGGGCCGCGGCCGGGTCGGAGGTCCCCTCGGGTCCGGTCCGCCGGGCGCATCGCGGCCTCGGCGCGGTCGCGATCGCCGCCGTCACGTTCGTCGCGCTCGGCGGCGCCGGTCCGGCGCGGCTGCTGGCGGCGCTCCTCTGGCTCCTGGCGGCGGACGCGGACGACGACGCCGCGGCGAGGCCGCGCGGCCCCGATCGGGACCGCGGCCGGCTCGTCGCGGCGGCCTCGGGCGGCCTCGCGATCGTGCTGATCGGGTGGGGCCTGCTCGCGCCGCCGCTCCCCGTCGCCGTCGGGATCGTGGTCTTCCTCGGCGCCGGGGCGACGGTCGTCGTCGCCCGGCGCCGGGGCTCATGACCGTTCGTCGACCAGTTCGTCCTTCACGCGGACGACCGCGTTCTCGATGCGACCGACCTGGGAGGAGATGGCGTCGAGCTCTCCCGACGCCTCGGCGATCCGGGGGTTGAGCCGGAGCAGCTCGACGGCGCCCTGGATCGCGGCGAGCGGATTGTTGACGTCGTGCGCGAGCGACTCGGCCACACGGCGGGCCTTCCGCCGCGCCGCGTCGTCGGGAGATCGGGAGAGGTCGGTGATCCGTTCGATCACGGCGACCACGTCTCCTTCGCAGTCGGTCAGCGGCGTCCCCTCGACGTCGAGCAGCATCGCCCGGGCCGGGGTCGCGACGACGCGACGCTCGGTGTACGGCTTCCCGTCACGCAGCGACGCCTCGAACATCGCTCCGCGTCGGCGCCGGAGGTGGATCGAGATCGGATCCGGGTCGCGCGGGAGCGGGGGAACGAACGATGCGAGAACTCGACCGTCGACTCCGAGCAGGGCCGTCGCGACGCGGGGGGTCTCCCACGACTCGTCCGGCGTTCGGGGTGCGGCCGCGCTCTCCCTCGAGGGGGGGGGATGGGGAACGTGGACCAATGTCGTACTCCTTCGGGTGCCCCCCTCTCTTCGGCCTGTCTCAGCGTGCCTCACCCGAAATTCCGGAGAGGAAACGGCAAAAACGGGGAGGAGGGAGGGAAACGGCCGCCCGTTCCCTCCCTCCTCGTGCGTCCGGGCTCCCCGACGCGCGGCCTTGTCCGTCAGAAGCCTACGCGCCCCTCCTCCACCGCGAGCTGGTCCATCGGCGAACTCCGCTCGCGGTCGAGGAACGCCTCGACCTCCTTCCGCTCGGCGCGGATCTTCGCGATGTCGAGCTCGGCGCGGAGGCGGACGACCTCCCCCTCCATCCGCTCCTTCAGCTGGACGATCTCCTGGCGTTCGTGGTGGAGCTCGATCCGCTGGCGGAGGAGGAGCTTCAGGCTCCGCTCGTAGACGTCGCGGAGGTGCGGCTCGCGGGCGGCGTCCCGCTCGAGCTTCCGGATCCGGTCGTCGAGCGTCCGGACCGATCGGTCGATCGTGCGGAGGGTCTTGTCGGCCGCCTCCTCCTTCTCCTCGAGGAGCCGGATCGAGCTCTTCAGCCCGCGGGTCTCGTCGTTCCGGACGATCGAGCCGGAGTCGTCGCACTTCCGGCCGGAACGGCGGTCGCCGATGTGGTCGCGGGTCGCCTCGTGGACGTGCGCCTTCACCTCTTCCACGATCGAGTGGAACTTGCTGCGCCGCTCCCGGGAGGAGAAGAGACAGAGGAACAGGACGAGGAAGACGACGGTCGAGGTGCGCATCGGACTGGACCCCCAGGGTGGACGGAACTCGGGAGGGGCGGGGAGCCCGGACGGCTCCCCGCGGCTGCGGTCGGACGACGATCAGTGGACGGCGACGGTGACGGCGAGGTCGTCGTCCCCGCCGTTCACGACGGTCAGGGCGACGCTCGAGTCGAGCGCCCGCCGGATCTGCCCGACGAGGTCCTCGTCTCCGCCGTCCTCGGACGAGCCGTAGTCGATCCCGCCCGCCGGCTGCTCCGTCCCCTGGTTCAGGCGCTCGTCGAGCATCCGGACCCGGACCTCGAGATCCTGCTCGAAGTCCTGGATCAGCTCGCGCGCCCGCGCCAGGTCGGAGTCGAGCTCGGAGGTGTCGACGACCTTCTCGACCGTCGCCGCGAACGTCTCCTTCGCCCGGTGCTTCTGGAGCTGCGCCTCGAGGAGCTGGACCTTGGAGGCCAGCTCGGCCCGGAGCGCCTGCGCCCGGCCGACGTTCTCGGCCGCGATCTCCTGCGCCCGCTCCTTCGTCGAGAGCGTCTCCTTCAGGCTCTTCACGGTCTCGAGCTGGACGTTGTAGAGCGCCAGCTTCTCGGCCGCGTCCTGCTCGATCTCCGAGCGGGTGTAGACGGTCCGTCCGATGACGTACTGGTCCTTCCCTTCGGCGAGCATCTTCGAGACCCGCTCCAGGACCGCGGCCCGCTTCTCCAGCGCCTTCTCGCGCTCGGCGACCTCGATCGCCAGCCGGTCGGTCTCGACGCGGCGCTCGATCGACTCCTTGCGCAGTCGCTTGCTCTCGCCGTCCAGACCCGCGATCTGGGTCCGGATGAGCTCGAGCTTCGACTCCATGCTCTGCGCGCCGTCGATCGCCTCGAGGACCGACTGCTTGCCGTGGTCGAAGTACATCTTGATGCGCTCGGGACCGACCAGCGCGAAGGTACTCCCTCCGACCAGCGTCGCGAGCATCCCCAGACGGAAGAGTGAACCGAACATCTGTGACTCCTTTCGGGACTCGACTAATGGTTTCCTTCGAAGTGTCTCTTCATTCATTCCGGGCCGACGATTCGTGTCGTCAGGCCGGTCTCGCCATCCCGATCAGCTCCTCGTCGCGGCGACGGTTGTGCCGCCGGGCGGAGAAGAACGCGTCGACGATCCCGATCAGCCACGGGATGACGAACGGCGAGGTGACGAGCACGAGCAGCCCCTTCAGGAAGTGGCCGTTGTAGAACTGGCCGCCGCCGGGGAGGACCGTCGAGAGGACGGTGGCGAGGAGCGGGTCCTTCACGAACTCGCTCGAGAGCGACGGCTCCGCGTACGCCGCGGACGCGGTCGACGCCGAGACCCTCGGACCGGTGTCGACGACGCGGTGGTAGCGCCGCGCGCAGGGGGGGCAGTACCCGAGCCCGCCCCCGAACGTCGGGAGCCGGTCGCCGCAGTGAAGGCAGAACTTGTCGTCATGCGGTGCGGACATGGGGCGCCTTCCGATCGAACAGGAGGAACAGGCCGTACAGACCGAGCGCGCCCGGCCAGAGCAGGTCGGGGTCGAGCGTCGGCGCGACCGTCGAGCGCGCCACCGCGAAGGCGGCGAGGCCGGTGCCGAACAGGCCCCAGAACCGGCGCTGGACGGAGACCGACGGGTCGAGCGGGATCCCCGCCTTCCGCGCGTTCCGCTCGTGCGCGACGCTCATCGCGTCGAACAGGTTGAACACCCAGAGGAAGAGCGGCAGCGGCTGCGGGACCGCGTGCGCGTTCGCGGCGAGGATCCCCGCCGACAGGAGGAAGACCAGGCCGCGTCCGAACCGCCCGGCGTACATCTGGCCGAGACCGGGGACGACGGAGAGGACCGACGCGAACGTCGGCGACCTCCGACCCGGCAACTTGCGATGCAGGGACTCGGGGACGCACGGGCGGCAGCGGTACCGACCGGCGACCTTCACCCGGCACTCGCCGCACAGATGATGGCCGCACTCCACGCACCGCGCCTTCGCCGGTCTCTGCTCGTGGTGAACGCAAGTCAGGTCCATGGTGCCTCCCGGATGAGATTCCGGCAGACCCCTGATGCACGACCCGTGCCGAAGCCGCCCGGAGCGGCTCCGCGCAGGCTCAAGTCACTTTCTCATATCACCTTACGGATGCCGACCCACCGAACCGACCGCGCCCCCCGACTGTTCGGAGAGCGAACGGTGCGCGGCCGGTGTTCAGATGGCGGACACCCCGGACGGCGAGTCCGCCTGCTCCTTCTCGTACTGCCGCAGTCGACGCCGCGCGACGGTCCAGGCGTCGAGGATCGAGAGCCCCCACGGGATCAGGCCGACCCCGCCGGCGGTGATCGTCAGGAAGATCATCCCGACCAGGAGGATCGTCCCCTTCAGCAGCTGCCCGTGGAAGTACTGGCCGAGGCCGGGCACCAGCAGGCTCGCGATCGCGCTCACCCCGGGCGACGGCGGACGCGCCCCCGAGAAGACGCGCGGCATCCGGAGGCGGGAGCCTTGCCCCGGACGCTTCCGCTTCCGCGCCCGCTTCTTCCGCTTCACCCGCTGCGCCCGGAAGACGCCGGTCCCGGAGAGGAGGTCGTGGAGGGTCTCGCCGCGCGGGGAGAGGAACGAGACGAGGAGGTCGAGCGCGACGACGCCGCCGAGGAGCTGGAACACGAGCTGCGGGTTCGGCGCCGGCCCGGCGTGGCCGAGCGTCCCCGCGAGTCGGTCGAGCATCCCGTCGTCGAGCCGCAGCGCGGACGCGGTGAACAGGAGCCCCGCCGGGAGGAGGAGGAACGCGCGCGCCACGGCGAAGAAGACCCCGGGCGCGGAGGCGTCCGAGCGCGACACCCGGAGAGTGAAGAACCGCTTCCCGGCCGTCCGCCCTCCGAACCCCTCCCCGAGCCCGAGGTAGAGGAACGTCGTGCCCGCGACGACCAGCACCGGATCGAAGCGGACGAGGATCGCGCGGGCGAGCGTCGTGAGCGCGCCGAGCACCGCGAGATCGAACACGACCGCGAAGCCACGACGCACGCGGGACGCCCGGCGGAGGATGGTCGACCCGTCGTCGAGGTCGTCCATCATCACCACCGACGGACCGGCCCGCTTGACCGACACCTGCTGCGGCGGCGCGCTGACCGGCTCCCCCGCCTCGACCGCGGCGAGGTCGGCGAGGAGCTCCTCCCAGCCGGGATACCGGACCGCCGGGTCCTTCGCCATGCAGCGCATGATCACCCGCGCCAGCGGCTCCTTCACGTGGCGCGCCCGCTCGGTCAGGAACTCGGGCGCCTCGTTGACGTGGCACATGATGATCGAGACCGGGCTCTCCGCCTCGAACGGCGGCTCGCCCGCCAGCAGGTGATAGAACGTCGCGCCGAGCGAGTAGATGTCCGACCGCTCGTCGACCGCCTTCCCGAGCGCCTGTTCCGGCGACAGGTAGTACGGCGTCCCGACGACCGCGCCGGTGACGGTCAGGCGAGACTCGCTGTCGACCGACTTCGACAGGCCGAAGTCGACGATCTTCAGCCGGCCGTCCGACGCGACGAGGAGGTTCGTCGGCTTGACGTCGCGGTGGATGATGCCGTGCTCGGCCGCCGCGAGGAGGCCCGCCGCCGCCTCGCGCATCAGCGTGACCGCCCGCGCCGGAGGGAACGGCCCGTCCCGCTCGAGCAGCTCCTCGAGGTTCAGGCCGTCGACGTACTCCATCACGAAGAACGGGAGGCCGTCCGCGGCGCCGCTGAAGCGGAACCGCGCGATCCGATCGTCGTTCAGCCGGTTCAGCGCTTCGAGCGCGCTCGACTCGCGGTGGAAGCGACGCACGAAGTCGTCCTTCTGCGCCAGCTCGGGGGAGAGGACCTTCAGCGCGACCTTCGACTCGTCCCGCTCGTCGATCGCCTCGTACACCGTCCCCATCCCGCCGCGGCCGATCTGGCGCACGACGCGGTAGCGGCCGAACTGCGTCCCCGGGTCGAGGCCGCGGAGCGCGCCGGCCATGCTGATGCCCGAGCGCGTGAGGACCTCGGTCGAACGCGCCACGGTCCGGCCGCCGCCGTCCGCGCGCGCCGGCTCGGCGACGCCGACCCGGGCCCGGGGGAGGACGTTCTGCATCCCGCACTTCGGGCACGCGTGAGGACGTCCGTTCCCGTCGTCCCGGACGGGGAAGCGGTTGCCGCACGTGCAGAGAACGTCCGCGATCCCGGACATCTCACTCCCGGTTCGAGGCCGCGCCGCGCGGGGGGGCGCCCCGCCGGACGGCGATCAGGCGTCCGGCGCCAGGCCGTACAGCTTGATCTTCTCGTAGATGTTCGTGCGCCCGATCCCGAGGAGCTCGGCCGCCTTCGACTTGTTCCAGCCCGTCGCCTCGAGCGCGGCCAGGATCGTCTCCCGCTCCGCGTCCCTGAGGCTCCGGACGCCGCCCCCCGAGGCGGCCGCCGCCCCGTCCGGGGGCGGCGAGCCCGCCCCCTCGGGGAGGACGTCGTCCGCGCCGATCGTATCCGAGCCGCACAGGATGAGGGCCCTCTCCAGAACGTTGCGCAGCTCGCGGACGTTCCCCGGCCAGGAGTAGCCGGAGAGCCGCTCGGACGCCTCCTCGGTCAGGGTCGCCGCGGGCCGGCCGCTCTCCCGGGCGAATCGGGCGAGGAGCGCCTCCGCGAGCGGGCCGACGTCCTCCGGCCGTTCGCGCAGCGGCGGGACCTCGATCTCGAGCACCCGGAGGCGGAACAGCAGGTCCTGCCGGAACGACCCGTCGCGGACGCGCGCGTCGAGGTCGCGGTTCGTCGCCGCGAGGATCCGGACGTCGACCGAGACCTCCTTCGACCCGCCGACCCGGTAGAACCGCCTCTCCTCCAGCACCCGCAGCAGCTTCACCTGGGTCTCGAGCGGCAGCTCGCCGACCTCGTCGAGGAGGAGCGTCCCGCCGTCGGCCATCTCGAACCGGCCGAGCCGGCGCTCGGCGGCGCCGGTGAACGCCCCCTTCTCGTGCCCGAACAGCTCGGACTCGACCATGGTGGCCGGGATCGCGCCGCAGTTCAGCGCGACGAACGGGCGATCGCGGCGCGCGCTCCAACCGTGGATCGCCCGGGCGACCAGCTCCTTCCCCGTCCCGGTCTCCCCCGTGACGAGGACCGTGGCGTCGGCGGCCGCGGCCCGGCGCGCGGTCTCGAGCACGCGTGCCATCGCGGCGGACGTCCCGACGATCTCGACGTCCCCCGCCGCCGCCCTCAGCGAGCGGTTCTCGGCGACCAGCAGCTCGGTCCGGTGGAGGTTCTCCGCCGCGAGGGCGAGCTGGCGCGCGACCAGCGTCACGAGACGGAGCTCCGACTCGCCGACCGGACGCCCCTCCTTCCCCGACGCGAGGTAGAGCGCGCCCGACCCCCGCCCGGCGACGGCGATCGGCGCGCAGACGATCCGCGCCTCCGCCTGTCCGACCAGGCTCGTCGACCCCTTCCACCGCGCGTCCGCCGCGACGTCGTTCGCGAGGACCGCCTCTCCCGACTCGAGGACGCGGCGGAGGATCGTCCGGCTCGGCGCCCGCGCCGGACCGTCGCTCCGCTCGATCCGCACCGCCGGCTCGGCGCCCGGGTCGGCGCCGAGGACGACGGCGCCCCCCTCCATGTCGAGCGTGTCGAGGACCGCGTCGAGCGCCTGGCGGTAGAGGTCGTCCGGGGAGCCCCCGGCGTTGATCGCGTCGATCACCCGGCAGAGCGTCCGGAGGTGGTCGACGGCGCGGGTCGAGCCGGAGAGGTCGCCCGGGTAGTCGGCGTGCGCCGCCTTCAACGCGACCTGGATCGTCTCGGCG
>JAUIEL010000224.1 GCA_030428825.1 bacterium | reverse complement strand
CCGCGAGCGCGCTCGGCGGCATCTTCCTCCTCGCCGGAGACCTGAGCGGTCACGGCGGTTCGTACCGAGGCCCCGGTGACACCGTCCCGCCCGGAGAGGGCGCCGGCCCCGGCACCGGAGGCCCGACCGGCGGCGGCCCGACGACGCCCGGCCCCGGCGGTCCCTCGACCCCCGGCCCCGGCGGCGGCCCGCAGACGCCCGGTTCCGGCCCCGGCGCCCCCGGTGGCGGCGGCGGCGGCCCGCGCGGCCCGGTCACGGCCGGCGGCGGCGGCGGCAAGAAGAACCGCCCCGGCGAAGGGTTCGAGCAGTGGCAGTTCTGGTGGGAGAACAACAAGGACCGCTACCTCGATCTCCGCGCGCGCCTCGGCGCGGGCGCGGTGAAGTCGGGCGGCGCGGCGTTCCTCACCGGCATGGGTCGTCGCGAGACGGCGAACACCTCGAAGCGCCCGTCGGCGGACGAGGTGAACGCGCAGCTCGTCCCGATCCTCCGCAGCGTCCTCGGCGAGGACGACGCGGACATCGTCGACTCGGCCGTCCTCGCGCTCGGCCGCATGGTTCGGACCGAGTCCGCGTCCGTCGTCCTCGAGGACATCACGGCCGCGCTCGGCAACAAGAACCAGACGGTCCAGCACTCGGCCATCCTCTCGCTCGGCGTCCTCGGGAGCATCGACGCGGTCCCCGCGCTGGTGGAGATCCTGAGCGACACCTCCGAGGGGCGGAAGCTGCTCAACGAGCGGGGCACGATCCAGAGCCTCCATCGCGCGTTCGCGGCGGTGGCGCTCGGCTACATCGGCTCGCCGGAGACGGTCGACGTCCTGATCGACACCGTGAAGAAGAACAAGAACTCCGAGATCGACATCCGGTCGATGTCCATCCTCTCGCTCGGCATGTTCAGCGAGCGGAAGGAGGAGATCGTCAGCTTCCTGGCCGACCTCCTGAAGGACAGCAAGCTCGACCGGACGACCGCGGCTCAGGTGCCGATCGCGCTCGCGCGGCTGGCGCCGGAGTCCGAGCACCTCGTCCCCGATCTGCTCACGCTGGCGAAGGGGCGCAAGACCGACATCCGCATGGCGGAGTCTTGCGTCATCGCCCTCGGTGTCCTCGCCAAGCCGGAGGACATGGAGGTCGTCGACGAGCTGATCGAGATGATCAAGGAGAGCAAGAACCAGCAGGCGCGGCACTTCGCCTTCATCGCGCTGGCCCAGATCGGCGGCCGCGCGGCCAAGGATCCGGGTGCGCACGAGAAGCTGCTGAACGAGCTGAACGGCTTCTTCGTCAAGGAGCTCACCAAGCCGAAGACGAAGACGCACCAGCCGTGGGCCGGCCTCTCGCTGGCGCTCCTCGGTCGCGAGTACGGCGACGCGTCGAGCACGAAGGTCGCGATCATCACCAAGCTGATCGAGGCGTTCGAGGACAGCAACAACCCGTCGTTCAAGTCGGCGTTCGCGATCGGCCTCGGCCTCCTGAACGCCAGCGCGTCCGGCGAGATGCTGTTCGAGGAGCTGCTCGACACGCACGACGTGAACCTGAAGGGGTACCTCGCGGTCTCCCTCGGGATGATGCGGTACGGCGAGTCGCTCGAGACCCTGCGGAAGCTCGTCCTCGACAACCGTGACCCGAAGATGCGCCTCCAGGTCGCGACTTCGCTCGGTCTCCAGGGCGACGTCGAGGCGATGCCGATCCTGCTCGACGCGCTGAAGGAGGCCAAGACGCTGAACGTCATCTCCTCGATGGCGAAGGCGATCGGTCTCATCGGCGACAAGAGCGCGATCCAGCCGCTCCAGGAGCTGGTGGCCGACAAGCGTGCGCCGGGCCTCGCCCGCGCGTTCGGCTGCGTCGCCATCGGCCTGATCGGCGAGAAGACGCGACTGCCGTGGAACGTGCGCCTCGCCGAGGGCTCGAACTACCGCACGGTCGTCCCGGCGCTGTACGAGGTCCTCGACATCCTCTGATCGAGAGATCGGAACGTCGAGGCGCTCGACGAGCGCCAGCGAACGGGGCGCCGACCGCGAGGTCGGCGCCCCGGTTCGTTGGGGGAAGGAAGGAGAGGAACGAGAGGAAGGAAAGGAAGGAGAGGAAGGAGAGGGTGCTCGATCCGCGCGTCGAGGCTCGAGGTCCGGGCGTCGGAGGGATGTCGGTGCCCGGTGACACGATCGGGGGGCGGTCACGCCCTCCGGCCTCTCCTTCCTTTCCTTCCTCTCGTTCCTCTCCTTCCTCCTCTTCCCCTATCCCCGGATCGCGAGGAGCAGCGCCAACGCCGCTCCCGCCGTCGCGACGGTGACGACGATCCCCAGCTCCCGCCCGAGTCTTCGGTCCGCGTCGCGGAACCGTTCGAGGTCGGAGAGGATCGCCTCGACGCGCGCCACTTCGTCCCGCGTGGCGTCGCGAGTCGGGTCGAGCTCGACCGCGCGGCGGTACTCGGCGAGCGCGCGGCGGAACTCGAACCGGCGCTCGGCGATCGCGCCGAGCATCAGCGCGCCGTACCAGTGCGGGCCGAGCGCCTCGGCGGTCCGGAACGCCTCCTCCGCCGCGTCGAGCTCGTCCTGCTGGTAGAGGCGGTGGCCCCGGTCCCAGAGCGCGTCCCGGTCCTCCGCGGCGCCTCCCTGGCCGAGCGCGGCCGGCGCCGCGGCGAGGACGAGGGCGACCAGCGCGGCGCCCCCCCGTCGGCCGGCGCTCATCGCGCCCCCTCGAGCTGCCGGCGCGACTTCTCCAGCAGGTCGGCGTCGGCCAGCTTCTCGATGTCCGATCGGTCGTCGGTCAGGACGTGGTTTCCCGGGGCGTCCTCGAAGACGAGCCACGCCCCGGGGCGCGCGGCCGCCTCGGCGAGCGAGGCGAGCGGCGCGGGGTGCGTCCGCGCCCGGGGGTCGGGTGGGGCCGCGTCGCGGGCGGCGACCAGCACGAAGTTCCGCCCCCCGGCCACGCGGAGGAGCGCGACCTCGCCGAAGACACGGGCCGCGGTGTCCCGGATCGCGGCGACCGGCGCGTCCCGCACCGTGAAGCCGCTCAGGTTCGCGGTCAACACGCCGCCCGGGGCGAGCCGATCGCGCGCAGAGGCGAAGAACTCGACGGAGCAGGTCTGGAACGGGACGTACACCTGGTCGACGTACGTGTCGACGACGATCAGGTCGAACGTCCGGTCGGTTCGGTCGAGGTAGACGCGGGCGTCCTGACCGGTGACGACGTCGAGGCGGTCGTCGTCCGCCGGCAGCCCGAAGTGACGCGCGCCGAGTTCCGCGACCCGCGGATCGAGCTCGACGCCGGTCACGTGGACGCGCCGCTCCGGATCGAGCGCGAGGAGCTGGCGCGCGATCGTCCCCGCCGCGTGGCCGAGGACGGCGACGTCGACGCGGCCGTCGGGCGCCTCGCGCGGCAGGAAGAGTCCGTACTGGTCGAAGTACGCCCCGGTCAGGAGCTCTCCGTCGACGGTGAGGGAGTGGAACGAGTCGAGCCCCTCGTTCAGGCGAAGGATCGTCCGGTCCCCCTCCCGTTCGACGCGGGCGTACTGGTAACGGGTCTCGAGCTCGGCCAGGACCTCGGTCCCCTCCCCCACCGGGCGCCCCACGCCGCGTTCGGCGGCGACGCCGAGCCCGACGATCGCGAGCCCCGCCAGGCCGAGGGCGGCCGCGCCTCCCTTCGTCCGCGGCCGCGCGCCGAGCCAGCAGACGAGCCCCGCCGCGCCGACCGCCCCGCCGGCCACGGCGCAGGTCCAGGCCGACCCGATCGCCGGGACGAGGACGTGCACCGGCAGCCAGGTGCCGACCAGGCTCCCGAGGGTCGCGGTCCCCGAGACGAGGCCGGCGGCGCGGCCGACGCGCCCGTCCCGCGTCGCGCCCCGGACCAGGAACGGCGTCGCCGCGCCGAGGAGGACCAGCGGCGGCCCGAGCGCGACGAGCGCGACGAGGAGGGACGCGCGGCCGAGGAGGGCGAACGAGACGTCCAACCCGAGCCCCGGCGGCAGGTAGCGGCCGGCGAGCCACGGGACGACGTGCGGGACGGCGGCGGCGAGCGCGGCGGCGGCGGCGAGGAGGGCGGCGAGGAGGCCGACGCGGGGTCGGCGGTCGGCGAGGCGTCCCCCCAGGAGGTTGCCGACGGCGACCGACGCGAGGGTGACGCCGATGACGTTCGACCAGACGAGGATGGACGAGCCGAACCACGGGATGAAGACCCGCGCGCCCGTGATCTCGAGCGCCAGGACGCCGGCGCCGGCGAGGAACGCCGCCGCCGACGCCGCCAGCGGTCCGGGGAGGTCGGCGGGCGGCGGAGCCGGAGGAGGACCGTTTACTGCGGGACCTCGACGTCGATCGAGTTGGTGTACACCTCGCCGAGGTTGCCGGAGAGGTTCAGGAACCAGCTCTGCAGCGCGAACTCGAAGCTGCGCGCCTTCGTCCCCTCGAACAGCGTCTTCGCCTCCCCCTCGCCCTCTTCCGTGACGACGGTGTGGACGACCTTGATCGGCTTCCCCATGTCGACGAGCTCGTCGTTCAGGTAGATCGTGAAGCCGAGGACGCTCGGCGGCGTCTTCACCCGGAACTCGTTCGACTCCGAGAAGACCTCCGCCTCGACCGAGATCGGCTTGTCCGGGTCGAAGAGCTGGTCGGGGTGGGCGAGGCTGATCCAGTAGCTGCTCGACTGGACGACGGTCGGGACGGTGATCGTCACCCGCTTCGGCGCCACGTCCTTCCGCGTCCCGGTGAGGAACTCGGCGACCTTCGCCATCGACGCCTCGTCGGCGGCGCCGTCTTCCCCGATCGTGGCGTCGACCACCTCGGCATGGACGCCCTTCGCCTTCGCGTCGTCCGCGAACTCGGCGACGAGCTTCTTCGCGTCGTCCTCGCCCGCGGAGAGGAGGAGGAACGGGAGGTGATCGGCGTTCCCGAGCAGCGCGGTGTCCGGCGCCTGGTCGAACGAGCGGAGGACGACCCCGCTGAAGAGGGTCGGGAGCGCCGACGCGAAGTCGACCGCCGCCGGGCCGGTCGGCCCGTGCCCCTCGAGGAACAGCTTCAGACGATCGACGTGGTACTGCTTGTAGACGTCCGTGAACGCGAAGAACGCGAGCTGGCGCCCCTCCTCGGACATCCAGTCGATGTTCCCGCTCTCGCGATACGGGATGACCACCATCGCGGTCTCGGTCAGCGCGTCGGGGTACGCCTTCTCCGCCCAGTTCTTGAGCTGGTCGAGGCGCTCCTTCGCCGGCGGGAGGACCAGGATGCACGGGGACGGGGTGTCGGCCCGGTACCCCTTCGGCAGCTGGAGGAGGTAGTCGACCTTCATGACCTGGCCGGCCGCGAGCGGGAACTCGGCGCTCCGCTCGGTCAGGAACCCCTTCTTGGGCCGCTTGTCCGGGAACATCGGCGCGCTGAAGGCGGCGCGGAGGTCGACCGGGCTGACGAGGAGAGAGTCGACCTTCTTCGACCGCGCCGTCGACGCGAGCTGCTTCTCCAGCTTCTCGAACGACTTGTTCATCGCCTTGTAGTCCTCCTCCGCCCGGGAGCGGAAGTAGTCGGCGAACAGGTCGGCGAGCTTCTGCACCTCCCGGTCCTTCAGGAGCGGCGTCGCTTCCGTGGCGGGTGCGGTCGGAAGGAGGACGGCGAGGGTGAGCAGGAGGAGCAAGGTCCGCTTCATCGAGAAGCTCCGGTCAGGCTGTCGTGGCACAAGTCGTTCCAGAATGGGAGTCTAGGTACCCCGGCGCCGGGAGTCAAACCGAGTCGGCGCGGGGCCGGCGGGGACGGTCCTTTCTACGCGCCCGGCTCCGTCCGGGCCGTCGAATCGACGGGAACGTAGACGAGCCGGCCCGCGCGCGTTTCGCGCGCGACGCGCTCGAGCACCCGGCGGTTGTTCACGAACCCGATCGGCGTCGGGAGGGCGCCGAGTTCGAACCACCGCGCGTCGTCCGCGTCGTCGGCCGCGCGGAGCTCACCCCCCACGGGCCGGCAGAGGTAGACGGCGAGGATCCCCTTCTTGCGCGGGTCGTCGTCGGTGTACAGGAGGTCGTAGAGGCCGAACGCCTCGACCTCCAACCCGGTCTCCTCGCGCGTCTCCCGGACCGCCGTCTCGACCGGGGTCTCGTCGACCTCCTGGTAGCCCGCGGGGAGCGTCCAGGTCCCGCGATACGGGGCGGTCGCGCGGCGGGTCAGCACCACCCGCGACCCGTCGAGCACCAGCGTGGCGGCCGCCGCGGCCGGGTTCTCGTACAGCACGAACCGGCACGCCCCGCACCACTTGCGCGGGCGGTCCTCGATCGGCCGCTCCGTCAGCGGAGCGCCGCAGAGCGGGCAGAAACTCGCCTTCCGCACCCACATGCGGGCCTCCTCGCGCGTCGAAAAGGGGGGATCTTATCGGGGGCGGGCGGCTATCCTCGGCTCGCGCTCCCTCGTGGAAAGGATTCGATGCGCACGGTCTCCGTCCTCGGCGCCACCGGCTCGGTCGGCGACAGCACGTTCAAGGTCCTCGAGGAGCTGCCGGACACGCACCGCGTCGTCTCGATGGTGGCGCACTCGAACGACGCGCGGATGGTCGAGCTGGCGCGCCGGTTCCGCCCCGAACTCGTCGGCCTCGTCGACCGCGCCGCCGCCGGCCGCGCGCGCGAGGCGCTGGCGCCGTCGGGGATCGAGGTGATCGAGGGGGACGACGTCGCCGTCGAGGCGCTCCGCGCGACCTCGCCGGACCTCGTCCTCGCCGCGATCACCGGCGCCGCCGGCCTCGCGTCGAGCCTCGAGACGGTCACGCGCGGGGCGAGCCTCCTCCTCGCCAACAAGGAGGCGCTGGTGATGGCGGGGAACCTCATCACCCGCGCCGCGGCCGCGTCCGGCGCCGCGATCGTCCCGGTCGACAGCGAGCACTCCGCGATCTTCCAGGCGATCCACGGCGAGGACGCGCGGGCGGTCCGGCGGATCTTCCTGACCGCGTCGGGCGGTCCGTTCGTCGACCGCGAGGCGGGGTCGTTCGCGGACGTCCGCCCCGAGGACGCCCTCCGGCACCCGACCTGGGAGATGGGCCGGAAGATCACGATCGACTCCGCCACGATGATGAACAAGGCGCTCGAGATCGTCGAGGCGCGCTGGCTGTTCGACGTCCCCGCCGAGGCGATCGAGGTGCTCGTCCACCGCCAGTCGATCGTCCACTCGATGGTCGAGTTCGTCGACGGGTCGATCCTCGCCCAGCTCGGGACGCCGAGCATGACGGTCCCCGTGCGCCACGCCCTCGGCTACCCGGAGCGCGTCGAGACGTCGAGCTCGTACTTCGACATCGAGCAGTTCTCGGCGCTCTCGTTCGAGCCGCCGGACGCGGTCCGCTTCCCCGCCCTCGACCTCGGCCACGCGGTCGCCCGGACGCTCGGGCTGTCGGGGACGGCGCTGAACGCGGCGAACGAGGTCGCGGTCGCCGCCTTCCTCGACGGCGCGACCCGCTTCGACCGGATCTCGGAGACGGCGGCGCGGGTCCTCGACGCGCTCGAGGACGTCGCCGACCCGGACCTCGAGCAGATCCTCGCGGCCGACGCCTGGGCGCGGGAGGAGGCGACCCGATGCCTGAGCCGATGAGCCTCGCGTTCCTCTCGAACGTCGGCAACGCCTTCTGGACCGTGGTCGGGATCGGCCTCGTCATCTTCGTGCACGAGCTCGGCCACTTCCTCTGCGCGCGCTGGGTCGGGGTCCGGGTCGAGGTCTTCTCGCTCGGGTTCGGTCCGCGCCTGTTCGGGTTCGTCCGCGACGACACGGACTACCGGGTCTCCCTGGTGCCGTTCGGCGGCTTCGTGAAGATGGCCGGCGACCAGCCCGGAGAGGGCTCCGGCCGGACCGACGAGCTGCAGTCGCGGTCGCCCGGCGAGCGGTTCCTCATCTACAGCGGCGGCGTGCTGATGAACGTCGTCTTCGCGCTCGTCGCGTTCCCGCTCATCTTCTGGATCGGCGTCCCGATGCTCCGGCCGGCGGTCGGCCTGGTCGAGCCGGGCGGTCCCGCGTGGCACGCGGGGCTCGAGGAAGGGGACGACATCGTCTCGGTGAACGGGCGCTCCGTCCTCGGCTTCACCGACATCGCGTTGGAGGTCGCGCTCGGCGACGTCGAGCGGACCGAGATCGTGATCGAGCGCGACGGCGAGCGCCGGAGCGTCACCGTGCGCCCGGAGTACTCCGAGGAGAACGGGTCGTACGCGATCGGCATCCGCAGCCCGAGCCGCTACGAGATCGAGGTCGACGAGGGAGGGCCGGCCGACCGCGCCGGCCTCCGGACGGGCGACCGCGTCGTCGCCCTCGACGGGCTCCCGGTCCGGAGCGGCTGGTACGGCGTCCTCGACGCGCAGACCGACGCGCCGGTCGTCTTCACCGTCGCGCGCGACGAGGGGACGGTCGACGTCCCGGTCGCCCCGGTCCGCGAGGAGAATCCGGCGCGGAAGATCATCGGCATCCAGGTGCCGATCCACGTCGTCGGCGCCCTCCGCGGTCGGTTCGCCGCGGCGGACGCGCCGCTGCGGGTCGCCGACCGGCTGCTCGAGGTCGACGGGCGCGCCGTCTCCGACCGGGACGACCTGCTCCGCGCGGCGACGGCGCGCGAGCCGGGCACGCCGACGTCGCTCCGGATCGAGCGGGACGGCGCCGAGCTCGAGCTGAGCCTGCCGCCGCCGCTCGCGGACGTCCTCGCCGACGACGTCGCGCTCGTGCCGTGGGTCGACGGCCTCCCGGGCGGGCCGGTCCGGGTCCTCGTGAACCCCGGCTCCCCGGCCGAGCGGGCGGGGCTCGAGGACGGGATGCGGGTCGTGTCGGTCGACGGCCGGGAGGTCGCGGACTGGGACTCGCTGCGGCAGCGGATCGCCGAGGCGAACGGCGCGCCGGTCGACCTCGTCGCGCACGACGGCGAACGCCTGCGGCGGGTCACCGTCGAGCCGGCCCCGATCGTCGAGAGCGACTACGGGTTCGGGTGGCGGCGCGACGAGGTCGTCCGTCGGTTCGGGCCGCGCGAGGCGTTCGTGACCGGGTTCCACGCCTCGTGGAACATGGCGCGGCACGCCTACCTCGTGCTGAAGAAGATGGCGTCGCGCCAGCTCTCGGTCTCGAAGAACCTCGGCGGGCCGGTCGCGATCAGCCAGGTCTCGTACCGCTTCGCGGAGAGCGGCCTCGCGAAGCTCTTCTACTTCCTCGCGCTCCTGTCGATCAACCTGGCCGTCATCAACCTGCTGCCGATCCCCGTGCTCGACGGGGGGCACCTGATGTTCATCCTGATCGAGAAGGTGAAGGGCTCGCCGGTCAACGACCGGATCCTCGGCTACTCGCAGGTGTTCGGCTTCGTGGTGATCCTCTCGCTGCTCGTCTTCGTGACGTACAACGACATCAAGCGGCTGCTCGATTGAGGACGCGTCCGGCCGGTCTGCTCCGTCTGGTCCGGGCCTCGATCGCGCTCTCGCCGGTGGCGGACGCGGTCGCGGGGGCGGCCCTCGCCGCCGCGGCCGGCGCCGCGGTCGAGGCGTCCGCGGTGGCGGCGGTGATGCTCGCGTCGCTCGCGCTGTTCCTGTTCGGCATGGCGCAGAACGATCTCGCGGACCGGGAGAAGGACGCGCGTCTCGGTCGCGGTCGACCGATCCCGTCCGGCGAGGTGACCCCGGCGGCGGCGCGGACGGTCGTGCTCGCCTCGGCCGCCGCGGCCCTCGGGCTCGCGGCG
>JAUIEL010000916.1 GCA_030428825.1 bacterium | reverse complement strand
CGGGCCGGCGCGCCTGCACCGCGTCCGGGTGTTCGAGTCGGACGACAACGTCGCCGAGTACCACGGCGAGTCGTCCGCCTGACCGATGCCCGGCGCGGCCGACGAGCGCCTCGCCGACGGCGCGCTCCGGGTCGAGGTCGACGACCGTCCCTGCCCGTACCTCCCCGATCGGATCGAGCGGGACGAGACGTGGATCGTGCCGCGCCTCGACCCGGCGGCGTACCGCGCGCTGCTCGACCGGAACTTCCGCCGCGCGGGACACGTGGTCTACCGCCCGCGCTGTCCCGCCTGCGCCGAGTGTCGCCAGCTCCGGGTGCCCGTGCGGTCGTTCTCGCCGTCCCGCTCGCAGCGCCGCACGCTCCGGCGGAACGAGGACCTCGCCAGCCGGATCGGTCCGCCGAGCATGTCGGACGAGAAGGCCGACCTGTACGGACGCTACGTCCGCGCGCGCCACCCGGGGAGCGGACAGGGGGACGACGCGGCGACGCTCGAGGAGTTCCTCCACCGCGGCTGCCTCCCCGGCCTCGAGATCGAGTCGCGCGACCCGAGCGGGGAGCTGCTCTGCGTGTCGCACGTCGACCCGATCGGGGACGCCTGGTCGAGCGTCTACTGCTACTACGACCCGGCCCGGCCGCGGCGGTCGCTCGGCACCTGGTCGGTCCTCTCCGAGCTCCGGGCGTGCAAGGCGCTCGGCGTCGAGTGGTACTACCTCGGTTACTTCGTCGAGGGGGCCCGCACGATGGCGTACAAGGCGCGGTTCCTGCCGTGCGAGGTCCGGATCGGCGGGAGGTGGGTGCGGCGGGAATCGCTCAATCCGGGCGGCGGGGCGCGTCGATGAGACGTCTCGATGGAGACGATCCTCCGCACCACTCGATTCGCCGTCGGTCTCGCGCTCGCCGGGCTGTTCGTGCTCTCGCAGCGCTCGAGCTCCGACGCGCCGCGGGGCGGGAGCGCCCAGGACGCGCGGGCGGCCGCGCTCGTGGTGGTCCGGGCGCTCGAGCGGCTGCATGAGGACTGCGGGCCGGCCCAGCTCTCCAAACGCCTCCCCGGGGACCTCGCCGCGGTGACCGGCGCCGGGACCGCGCCGCTGCGCGGGCCGTCGCCGACCGACGGGTGGCAGAGGCTCCTGCGAGAGAACGCGTTCTCCCTCGAGGGGTGGAGCGGCCCGTACCTCGACGCCCTCCCCGCCGACCCGTGGGGGCACGCGTACGTCGTCACGACCGCGGGCTTCACCGACCGCCGGAAGCGGGTCTGGGTCCTCTCCGCGGGGCCGAACGGCCGGGTCGAGACGACCGCCCGCGACACGAATCCGCACGGCGACGACGTCGGGCTGGTCGCGAGCTGGTGATCAGCGCCGCGGCGGGTGCTCGCGCCGCCGCCGCCTCACCGGACGGACCTCGACGCGCGACTGGAGCGCGCGCGGCGGCGCGGTCGCGACGCGGAGGATCGCGTCGGCGACGTCGTCCGGATCGAGCATCCAGGAGTCGTCCCCCTCGGCCGCGAAGAGCGAGGTCCGCGTCGAGCCGGGGAGGACCGACGCCACGCGGATCCCGTCCTCCCGCGCCTCCTCCCGGAGGGCGTCGGTCAGCGCGAGGAGCGCCGCCTTCGACGCCGCGTACACGCCGAGCGAAGGCTGCGCGACGGTCGGCGCGAGCGACGCGACGTTCACGATCGTCGCCCCGTCGCGGCCGGCGAGGAGCGGGAGCGCCCCGCGCATCAGGAGGAACGGCCCGAGCACGTTCGTGTCGATCACCCGCCGGAAGTCGTCGGTGGCGAACGACGCGATCGGG
>JAUIEL010000223.1 GCA_030428825.1 bacterium | reverse complement strand
GACGGCGGCCTGCCGCGCCCGGATCGCGGCGACGTCCTTCAGCGGGGCGAGGAGCCACGCCCGCAGCAGGCGCGCCCCGAGCGCGGTGACGGTCCGGTCGACGGTCGCGAGGAGCGACCCGTCGCGCCGCCCCTCGCGCGCGGTCTCCGTCAGCTCGAGGCAGGCGCGCGTCGCCCGGTCGAGCAGCAGCCGGTCGCCCCGCTCCTCGCGCCGCGGCGGGTCGAGGTGCGAGAGGTCGGTCTTCTGCGTGTCGAGGAGGTAGCGCAGCACCGCGCCGGCCGCGGGCACCGACGCCGCGCCGTCCTCGAGCCCGAACCCGTCGAGGGTCTGCACGCCGTAGTGCTCGCGCAGCGCCTCGCGCGCGGCGTCCCCCTCGAACTCCCACTCGGGCCTCGACGTCAGCGGCGCGCCGGCGACCCGCGCCAGTCGTCGGACGAGCGGGTCGTCCCGGAGCGCCTCGTCGTGGAGGATCTCCGCCGGCCGGAACCGCGCGAGCGTGTCCGCGGCGTCTTCCTCCTGCACCTCGGTCACCACGAACGCGCCGGTCGAGAGGTCGGCGCACGCCACGCCGACCGTCCGCCCTTCGCCGGCCGCGCCCTTCGCCCCCTTCGCCGGAGCGACCGCGGCGAGCCAGTTCGGCGCCCCGCGGTCGAGCAGGTCGTCCTCGGTCAGCGTCCCGGCGGTGACGATCCGGGTCACCTTCCGGTCGACCACCCCCTTGGCGGTCTTCGGGTCCTCGATCTGCTCGCAGATCGCGACGCGGTGCCCCTTCGACACGAGCTGCTTCAGGTAGCGATCGACGCTCCGGATCGGCACGCCGGCCATCGGGATCGCGTCCGCCCCCTTCGACCGGGCGGTCAGCGTCAGGCCGAGGTCGCGCGCGACGATCTTCGCGTCGTCGTAGAACATCTCGAAGAAGTCGCCCATCTGGAAGAAGAGGACCTCGGTCGGGTACTCCTTCTTCCAGCGGTGGAACTGGGCCATCGCGGGGGACTGCTTGTCGGACTTCGTGGCCATCGGCTCGAGGGGTGCGGGCGCGGTGCGTTCGGAGACCAGGCGGACCGAGCACTCTACTCGCTCGGCTCGGCGGGGGGAGGGGGCGTCGCCGGATCGGGCGCCGCGAGCCGTCCCGCCCCCTTCATCGGTCGTCGACGAGCTCGACCTCCGTGAAGCCGAACGTCCGGCGCGCGGCCTCGTCCGCGAGTTCGAGGGCGCGGACCTCGAGCGTCCGGACGCGGGCGCCGCGCTCGAGCGGGACGACCGTCTTCCGGTCGGGCGCCGGGTCGAGGCGGACCTCGGTCGGATCGCGTCGGTTCACGCGGACCGCGACCCGGATCGGCGGGGGCGGCCCGCGGCCGAGGTCCTCCCGGTCGACGTACGGGCCGAGGAGGAGCGCGGTCGCGCGGACGCCCCGCTCGAACTCGACGCGAAGCCAGGGCGCGCGGTCGTCCTCGGCGCTCCGCCACGACGTCCCGTGGGCGCCGTCGAACGCGAACTTCGTCTCGTGCCCCTGCCGCTCGCTCGACGACGACCACGTCGCGTCGGCGGGATCGATCCGGTCGCGGTCCCGGTCGTCGACGTAGCGCCGGAGCGTCGGGTCGTCGACGGCGAGGATCGGCACCTCGAGCGGCGCCGACTCGAGGATCCTCCGGTCGCCGTCCGCCGTCGGGTCGCCGCCGGGCCGGACGCACGTCACGCGCGCGACCAGGGACCGCACGCCGTTCCGGTCGAAGGCGTGCCGCACCGCGTGGCGCTCCACTCCGGACGGGCGACCGGGGGCGCCGTCGACGGCCGCGAGCACCTCGCCGCCGGCGTCGACGTACTCGACCCGCACGACGCGCGGCCCCCGTCCCTCGTCGCCGGGCCACTCGAGGTCGGCGCGGGCGTCGTCCCCGAACCCGCCGACCCAGAGCGTCAGCGGGGTGTCGCCCGAGGCGAGGAGCGAGACGTCGGCGCTCGCGTCGACCGTCCCGTAGGCGCGCGTCAGCCGGCCGCCGCTCCCGCTGGTGGGGGCGGTCGCCTTCGAGAGGAAGAGGAGCGCGAAGCAGGTGTTCGGCTGGTGCCGGTCCCAGTCCCCGTCGTCGCCCTGGCGCCCGAGGAGGTACTCCGCCCCCTCGCGGTACCAGTCGTGCTCGCCGATCCGGTCGAGGCCGTGGAGCGCCGCGACGCGCTCGACGCCGTACAGGTGGTAGTAGTGATGCGCGTCCTCGTCGTCGCGCCCGGGTCCGCCGAACCGGGGGTGCGGGTTCGTGGTGGCCGAGAAGTGGGTCTCGAGCCACTTCAGGCCGCGCGCCCGCCCGACCTCGAGCGCCTGCCGTCCCCTCCGGCCCATCCCCTCCGCCGCGATCGCGAGGACCGAGACGCCGGCCGCGGTCATGCTGCCGGTGGCGTCCTTCCCCTCGAGGTACCGGAACCCCGCCGGCGCGTACGCCCCGCGCGCCTCCTCCTGCTGCCCGAGCGTCCACTCGGCGAGCCCCTCCCAAGCCTTGCGCGGGATCTTCACCCCGGCCCCGGCGGCCGCGCGGAGCGCGAGGGCGGCGTACTGGGTGTTCGACAGGTCGCGGTCGTAGTCCGGGTAGCCGAACCCGCCGTCGCGCTGCCAGCCGAGGAGGGTCCCGGTCAGGCGCTCGATCCGCTCCACTTCCCCCTCGGGATCGGTCGCGCAGAGGGCGAGGATCGTCGTCGCCATCGAGTACGTCTTCACGGGGTCGGGCCGGGTCGTGAGGAAGCGGAGGGCGCGGCGGAGCGCCGGGTGGTCCGACTCGAGCCCGCACTTCACCAGCGTGAGGATCGCCAGCGCGGTCATCCCGCCGCCGTACGCCTCCGTGTTCGAGCGCCACGAGCCGTCGAGCTCCTGTTGGCGGAGGAGCGCGACCACGCCGCGGTCGATCGCCCCGTTCACGCGGGTTCGGAACGACGTCGCCGCGGGGTCGGCGGGGGACGCTCCGGCGCCTGCGTCCTCCGCCGCCGCGAGCGCCGGTCCGGCGAGGGCGGCGAGGACGAGCGCGGCGATCGCGAGCGCGCGTCCGGTCGGTCGGTCGATCGTCGCCACGGCGGCTCCGGCGGGGTTCGAGGGGAGGGGAGAGAAGCCTGCCCGGTCCGGCCCCGGCGTTCAACGCTCGCCCTCCGCCGAACGTACGTGCTCCGCGAGGCGCCGTCCGTGTACCCTGTCCGGTTCGGCCGCCCCCGCGAGGTCCCATGCTCTCGATCCCCCTCTCCCCGCTCCTGCTCGCCCTCTCCCCGCTCGCCGTCGTCCCGCCGGGCGACATGAGCCTGCTGCCGGAGACGGTCCGGTTCGCCGCCGAGGCGGGGGGGACGGCCGGGATCCGCGCGAACGTCCGGTTCCTCTCGAACGACCTGCTGGAGGGGCGGTCCCCCGGGACGCGCGGCGGGGAGCTCGCCGCGAAGTACCTCGCCGGCCGGCTCGAGACCCTCGGGCTCCAGCCGGGCGGCCCGGACGGCAGCTACTACCAGAACGTCCCGCTCGTCGGCCTGAAGACCGACTTCGCCGGCTCGACGGCCGCGATGGTCGCGGGCGACGAGGAGTTCCCGCTCGCGTGGCTCGACGAGTTCGTGGGGACGGACCTCACGCTCGCCGGCGAGGCGTCGGTCGACGCCGAGATGGTGTTCGTCGGGTACGGCATCGACGCGCCGGAGCAGGGGTGGGACGACTACGGCGACGTCGACGTCCGCGGCAAGGTCCTGCTGATGTGCGTCAACGACCCGCCGTCGGACGACCCGGCCGTCTTCGGCGGGAAGGGGCTGACCTACTACGGACGCTGGACCTACAAGTACGAGGAGGCGACGCGGCGCGGCGCGGCCGGCGCGGTGCTGATCCACCGCGACGCGATGGCCGGCTACGGCTGGACGGTCGTCCGGAACTCCTGGGGGCGCGAGAAGCCGTACGTCGACGAGCGGGGGAACGGCGAGCACCGCCTCCCGATCGCGGCGTGGATCACCGAGGAGAGGATCGGCCAGGTCCTGGCCGCGCGCGGGCTCGACGTCGACGAGCTGATCGCGGCGGCGGGGGCGCCGGGGTTCCGGCCGCGGCCGCTCGGCGTCCGTCTCCGCGCGACGCTCCGCTCGACGGTCCGCCCGCTCGACACGCCGAACGTGCTCGGCCTCCTCCCCGGAGGGGCGCGGAAGGACGAGGTCGTCGTCTACTCCGCGCACTACGACCACCTCGGGACGACGTCCGAGATGCAGGGGGACTTCGTCTACAACGGCTCGATCGACAACGCGTCGGGGTGCGGCGCGGTCCTGGAGGTCGCGCGGATGTTCCGGGCGCTCCCCGAGCGGCCGGCGCGGTCGATCCTGTTCCTGTTCGTCACCGCCGAGGAGGGCGGCCTGCGCGGCAGCGAGTACTGGGTGGCGAACCCAACGGTGCCGCTCGCCAAGGTCGCGGCGAACGTCAACCTCGACTCGACGGTCGTCGTCGGCGAGCCGCTCGACTACGAGCCGCTCGGCTACGACCGCTCGACGCTGAAGGAGCCGATGGAACGGGTGGCGCGCGCGTTCGGGGTCGGCCTCCTGCCGGACTCCCGCCCCGAGCAGGGGATCTTCTACCGCTCCGACCACTTCAGCTTCGCGAAGGCGGGGATCCCGGCGGTCTACCTGAAGCACGGGACCCGCTTTGCCGATAAGCCGGACGGGTGGGGCGCCGCCGAGAGCGAGGCGTATCGGAAGGACCGTTACCACCGCGTGACCGACGAGTTCGACCCGTCGTGGGACTTTCGGGGGACCTTGAAGACGGCCCGCATCGCCTTCGCCTTGGGCGCGATCGTGGCCGACGATCCGGAGCTTCCGGCGTACCGGCCGGGCGACGAGTTCGACCGGGCGCGATGAAGAGGACCAGAGCGATGCGAACCGAGTTCCGGATCCCCCTGCTCGTCGTGGCGGCCGCGCTGCTCGGCGGGACCGCCTGCCGGAAGCCGGCGGACGAGGAGCCGCGCGACGTCTCGGCCGTCCCGACCGGCGCGACGGCCGACGTGAGCGTCGGCGGCGAGGAGGTGGCGGTCCCGATCAAGTTCGGCGGGAAGATCACCCGGAAGACGCAGCCGCTCCGGACGAAGGTCATGGAGGAGCGGATGAGCAAGGTCATCCGCTCGAACGACAAGACGTCGCCCGCCTCCATGCTGATCCTCGAGGACGGGTCGATCACGGTCGACATCTGTCGGGAGGGGTTCGACCGCCGCCGCCGCGTCGACGCCGCCTCGCTGACGGCGACGGTCTGGATCGGTCCGAAGAGCTACCCGCTCGAGCTGAAGGCGGTCGCCAAGACGCGCGACGACTCCGGGAAGGCGTTCCGGTTCCAGGCGCGGTGGAAGCAGATCCTCTGCGGCGAGCAGATGATGGTCGTCGTCGACGTCCCGAACGAGGCGGGGGACGCGCTGGAGCGCGCGACCTTCGTCGTCCCGGCCGGCTTCGAGCCGTATTGAGACGCGACGAGCGGCGGGGCCGCCGCCTATGCTGACCCTCCGGCGTCGCGCGCGCCGGGAGGATTCGCCATGCAGACCCCGTCGGGCCGGAGCGGCCCGTTCCTCGACGAACTGAACCGGACGTACAACCGCCTCCACACCGCCAAGGAGGACGCGTTCTGGACGGTCCACATGGGGCTGTCCGACGACGTCGAGGCGGCGCAGGCGGCGCTGACCGAGGCCGAGCGGGCGATGTCCGCGTTCGTCACCGACCCCGCGCGCCTCGCCGAGGTCCGGGCGGTCCTCGCGGCGGCCGAGGTCGGGGGCGACGCGCCGAGCGACGAGGAGCGGCTCGCCCTCGAGGGGTGGATCCGGACGTTCGAGGCGAACGTCATGGAGTCGGAGGAGGCGCGGCGGCTCTGGGACGAGCTCTCGGAGGACGAGGGGCGGATGAACACCGCCCGCGGCCGGATGAAGCTCGGGTACGTCGACCCGGACGACGGCTTCGTCGAGGCGTCGTCGGTGAAGCTGTCGGTGATGCTCGGCTCGGAGGCGGACGAGCGGAAGCGGCGGGCGGCGTGGGAGGGGCTCCGGTCGATCGAGACGTACGTCCTCGAGCACGGCTTCCTCGACCTCGTGCGGAAGCGGAACCGCTGGGGCCGCGCGATGGGCGGGGAGGACTTCTACGACGCGACCGTCCGGCGCACCGAGGGGATGACGAAAGCGGAGGTGTTCGCCCGGCTCGACGAGCTCGAGGAGAAGACCCGCGACGCGGCGGAGACCTCGCTGGCCGCGCTCGCCCGCGACAAGGGGCTCGAGCGGGTCGATCCGTGGAGCTTCCGCTGGCTCGTCTCCGGCGACGTGACCGCCGAGAAGGACCCGCACTTCCCGTTCGGGCCGGCGCTCGAGCGGTGGATGCGGTCGTTCGCGGCGCTCGGGATCGACTACCGCGGGGCGACGCTCGTCCTCGACCTCGTCGACCGGAAGGGGAAGTACGAGAACGGCTTCATGCACGGGCCGGTCCTCGCCTGGCGCGACCACGGCGCGTGGCGGCCGGCGCGGATCCAGTTCACGGCGAACGCGATCCCGGGGATGGTCGGCTCGGGGCAGGGGGCGAGCGAGACGCTCTTCCACGAGGGGGGACACGCGGCGCACTTCGCGAACATCGACATGCCGTCCCCCTGCTTCTCGACCGAGTTCGCGCCGTCGTCGGTCGCGATGGCGGAGACGCAGTCGATGTTCCTCGACTCGCTCCTCGGCGACGCCGACTGGCAGACCCGGTACGCGCGGACCGCGGACGGCACGAGGATGCCGTTCGCGCTGATCGAGAAGGCGATCCGCGCCGGCCAGCCGCACGCGGCGTTCGGGCTCCGGTCGATGCTGTCGGTCTGCTACGCCGAGCGCGCGATCTACGAGCTCCCGGACGACGAGCTGACCCCCGAGCGGGTCCTGGCCGTCCTCCGCGAGGTCGAGCGGCGGTTCTGCTTCATGGAGGCGGGCGGGCCGCGCCCGGTCCTCTCGGTGCCGCACCTCCTGTCGAACGACTCGAGCGCGTACTACCACGGCTACGTCCTGGCGGAGATGGCGGTCGAGCAGACCCGGCGCCACTTCGAGGAGCGGGACGGCCACCTGACCGACAACCCGCGGATCGGGCCGGAGCTCCGGGACGCCTACTGGCGGGAGGGGAACCGGCGGCGGTTCTCCGAGTTCGTCGAACGCCTGACCGGGCGCCCGCTGTCGGCCGACGACCTCGCCGCCCGGGCGACGCGGAGCGCCGACGAGGCGGTCGCGAAGGCGCGCGAGCGGATCGAGCGGCTCGCCGACGTGCCGGCGTTCGAGGGAGCCCCGCGCCTGAACGCGGAGATCCGGGTCCAGCACGGGAACGAGACGATCGCGTCGATCGACCAACGCGACGGCGCGGACGCCGACGTCGCCGCGTTCACCGGCGCGTTCGCGGCGTGGGTCGATCGACGGGCGAACGGAGGAGCGTGAGCGTGGTCAGCGAATCGGACATCATCTTCTCCCTCGTCGGGGTCTCGAAGTCGTTCCCGAACCGGGACCTCTTCGCCGACGTCAGCCTGTCGTTCCTGAAGGGGGCGCGGATCGGCGTCATCGGCGCCAACGGCATGGGGAAGTCGTCGCTGCTGAAGATCATGGCCGGCGAGGACCGGGAGTTCGAAGGGGAGGTCCACCGGGCGCCGGGGTCGCGCGTCGTCTACGTGAAGCAGGAGCCGGAGCTCGACCGGGACAAGACGGTCCGCGAGAACGTCGAGGACGCCGTCCGGCCGATCCGCGACAAGCTCGAGCAGTTCGACGCGATCAGCCAGAAGCTCGGCGAGCCGCTCGGCGACGACGAGATGACCGAGCTGATGGAGAAGATGGGGCGGCTCCAGGACGAGATCGACGCGCTCGACGCCTGGGAGCTCGACCGGCAGATCGAGCAGGCGATGATGGCGCTGCACCTCCCGCCCGGCGACCGCGAGGTGACGAACCTCTCCGGCGGCGAGCGGCGGCGCGTCGCCCTCTGCCGCGCCCTCCTCGAGCACCCCGACCTCCTGTTGCTCGACGAGCCGACGAACCACCTCGACGCCGCGTCGGTGCAGTGGCTCGAGCGCCACCTCCAGGAGTACACCGGCACGATCGTCCTCGTGACGCACGACCGGTACTTCCTCGACAACGTCGTCGGGTGGATGCTCGAGATCGACCGCGGCGAGTTCCGGCCGTACAAGGGGAACTACTCCGACTACCTCGCCCAGCGGGAGGAGTTCTTCCGCCAGCGGAAGAAGTCGGACGACGAACGGGCGAAGCTGATCGCCCGCGAGCTCGACTGGGTGCGCCAGAACCCGAAGGGACGGACGTCGAAGAGCAAGGCGCGCGTCCAGCGGTACGAGGACCTCGTCTCCGAGCACAAGAAGGCGGTCCGCGAGGACTTCCGCCTGCACATCCCGTTCACGAAGCGGCTCGGCGACCGCGTCCTCGAGGTCGAGGCCGTGAAGAAGGCGTACGACGGCCGCGAGCTGTTCGACGGCCTCTCGTTCGAGCTCCCGCCGGGGGCGATCCTCGGCGTGGTCGGCCCGAACGGCGCCGGGAAGTCGACGCTCATGCGGATGATCGTCGGCCAGGAGGAGCCGGACGCCGGCAAGGTCGACCTCGGCCCGACGGTCGACCTCTGCTACCTCGACCAGAGCCGCGAGGACCTGAAGGACGAGAACACCGTCTACCAGGAGATCACCGGCGGGGCCGAGAACCTCGACATCGGCGGCGTCGAGGTGAAGGGGCGGGCGTACGTCGCGCGCTTCAACTTCCGGGGCGGCGACCAGCAGAAGCGGATGGGGGACCTCTCCGGCGGCGAGCGGAACCGGGTGCAGATGGCGAAGATGCTCTGCCGCGGCGGGAACTTCATCCTGCTCGACGAGCCGACGAACGACCTCGACCTGCCGACGCTCCGTCACCTCGAGGAGGCACTCCTCGAGTTCCCGGGCTGCGTCGTCGTGGTGACCCACGACCGCTGGTTCCTCGACCGGCTGGCGACGCACATCCTCGCGTTCGACGGCGAGGGCGGGGTCGAGTTCCACCCGGGGAACTACGAGAGCTGGCGCGAGCACCTCCGCGAGCTCCGGAAGGCGCAGGGGCTCTCGCCGGACGAGCCGGTCGGCGTCCATCGAAAGTTCCGTGGCTCGTGAGGGACGGCGTCCGCGACGGGTCCGACGGGGACTCGCCTCCCCGCGGATCGGCCTCGCGGACCTCGGCGCCCTCTTCCTCGGCGAGGACGAGCACCTGAACCCGGCCGGTCCCCGTCTGGTCGCGCGCCGGCTCTGCGCGGCGATCGCGGCCGAGGTCGGGCGCTGACTCAGAGGAACGTCAGCTCGAGCCCGTTCGTCGCGGCCGCCCCGATCGGAGACCAGGCGTCCAGCACGAACGCCTGCATCGAGACCCCGACGCCGGCCGCGGCGGGGGGGACGACGCCGTTCAGCGTGAGCGTCCCGTTCCCCGGGCCGGCGCCGCCGAGCGGGAGGACGAGCGTCGGTCCGACCAGCGGGGCGACGAGGAGCGCGCAGCCGCCGCCGAGCGGGACCGACGTCCGGTTCAGCCCGAACACCAGCAGCGCCGTCGCGCCGCCGAGGGCGTTCCCGATCGCGACGCCGACCGACGCCCCGACCTGCGGGCACGGCTCGCTCGAGGACGCGGCGAGCGTCGGGACGATGTCCGACTGGCCGGCGCACCCGGCGCCGTACGTCGCGGTCGCCTCGATGCACGGGTTCCCGCCGATCAGTGCGATCAACTGCGCGCCGGCGCCG
>JAUIEL010000222.1 GCA_030428825.1 bacterium | reverse complement strand
GCCTTCGCCATCGCGCGCGCCCCCGTGACGCAGGCCGCCTTCGTCGCCTTCGTCGAGGACGACGGCTACGCGCGCCGCGAGCTGTGGAGCGACGCCGGCTGGGCCTGGCGCGCGTCGACCGACGCCGCGGGCCGGTTCGAGTTCGCGAACCCGACGCCGGGGACCGGGCACCTCGTCCGCGCCACGCTGCCGGACGGTCGGGTGGGGGAATCGGAGCGCTTTCACGTCCCGCCGCTCGGCGCGGTCGACGTCGGCCGGGTGACCGTCGCCCCGGGCGGAACGCTGCGCGGCCTCGTCGTCGAGGCGGACGGCACGCCGGTCCCGGGCGTCCTCGTCTTCGGCCGCGGCTTCCCTTCCCGCACCGACGGGTACGGCCGGTTCGACCTCGGCCTCCTGCCGCGCGGGCCGGTCGAGCCCGAGCTGGCACGCTCGGACTGGCGACTGGTGAGAGAGTTCCGCTTCGAGGTCCCGCCGAACCGTTCGATCGAGCGGCGGCTCGTCGCGGGGCGGCAGCTCGTCGTCGCCGGCGTCGTGGTCGACCCGCGCGGAGCGGGGGTGAAGGGCCGGAGGGTCGACGTCGCGCGCGAGGACGGGGAGGCGAGGGTCCGGCGCGCCACGACGGACGCCGACGGCGCGTTCCGCGTCCCGGTCCCGGAGGAGGGGCGCTACCGCGTGACCGTCTGGGACGACGAGGTGCGGGCGCCGCTGCTCGAGACGATCGAGGTCGTGCCGTCCGCGTCCCCGGCGCGCGTCGTCGTCGCGGACGTCGTGCGGCTGCGCGTCACCGGTCGCGCGCGCGAGGGCGGTCCGCCGCTCCTCCTGACCGGCGTGACGTTCGAGCGGGAGGACGGTCGATTCCCCGGGCCGTGGCTCTCGCCGGACCATCCGGCCTGCGCCCGCGGTCCGAGGGGATCGTTGGTCGTGCGGCCGCCGTCGCGACCGGCGCCGCGGCTCCGGGCGACCGCGGACGGGTACTGGGTCGGCGAGGCGGCGCTCCCCGCGTCCGGGGACGAGCTGGCGGGGGCGGAGGTCGAAGTGGTGTTCGGGGACGGGGCGACGATGCACGTCCTCGTCCGGACCGCCGACGATCGTCCGGTGGCGGACGCGGGGGTCCGGCTCGACGCGCCCGGCGGCCGCGCGGAGCAGCAGACGGATCGGTCGGGGAGCGCCCGTTTTCGAGGGCTCGTCGACGGTCGCTACGACGTGACGGTGACCCTGGCGCGGGGGTTGAGCGAGCGGGTCGTCGGCGTCCCGGTGGAGGGCGGTCGTGTCGAGCCCGTCGTCGTCCGCCTGGCGCCCGCGGGGAACCTCCACGGGGTCGCTCGCGACCCGGACGGCGAGCCGGCGGTCGGCGTCGACGTGCTGCTCCGCACGGCGTCGGGGTGGCTGCGGACGCGGACGAGAGCGGACGGGACGTACCGCGTCGCCGACGCTCCCGCCGGGCCGGCCGACCTGTTCGTCGAACTCGACGAGGCGGCGCGCCACCCGTTCTTCCGGTTCGCCGCCGTCGATCACGCCGGGCCTCACCGTCCGATCGCGACGGTCGAGCTGCGAGCGGACGCCTCGGTCGAACTCGATGTCCTCGTGCCGTGGCGCCGCCCCGGCGCGCTGGTCGTGCGGTGCGTCGACGCCGGCGAGAGGCCGGTCCGCGGGAAGCTCGCGCTCGTGCCGTGGGAGCTCCCGGGAGGCGACGTCGCGGCGGGCCGAACGGACGGCGGGACGGAGACGTTCGACGTCGGGTCGGCCGGCCGGGCGGGGTTCCCCCGTCTGGCGCCGCTGCGGTACTCGCTCCTCTTCCTCGGACCGCTGGGGGTGCGCCATCGCGTCGGCGACGTCGAGGTCGTGTCGGGGGGGCGGACCGAAGTGTCCGTCCGGGTCGGCGCGACGCGGCCGGTCGAGGGAATCGTGGTCGACGAGGCGACCGGGGCCCCGCGCGGCAAGGTCTCGCTGCGCCTGTTCCACGCCGACGGTCTCGAGGCGACGGCGACCGTCACCAGCGGCGAGGACGGACGGTTCCGGTTCCCCGCGGCGCCGGACGGGAGACTGTCGCTCTGCCGCAAGGTCGGCGCGGAGTGGGAGCCGCTGGCGGAGATCGTCGTCGGTCCCGCCGCCGCGCCGGTCCGGGTGTCCGTCCCGTGAGCGACGTCGTCCACTGCCCGGAGTGCGGCCAGGAGTACGACGCAGCCGCCGTGCGCCCGCGCTGCGTGGAGTGCGGGCATCGGCTCGCGCCGGGGCCCGCCCTCGCGCCCGAGGCGCCGCCCCCCGATCCGCTCGACGCGACCGGGGACGTCGTGGAGCTGGCGTCGTCGCGGACGCAGGCCGACGTGCGGGTCCGGGAGGGGATCGTGCGCGAGGCGGGCGTCCCGACCCGCGTCGCCACCGCGGGGGCCGACGACCTCGGCGTCTACGGCGGCACGCCCGACCCGATCCACGTGCTGTTCGTGCCGCGGGAGCGGGAGGAGGAGGCGCGTCGAGCGCTCGCGGAGGCCCGCGCCGAGCCGTCCGTCGAGGAGGCGATCGGCGCGGACCGCGAGCCGGACGGGTCGGCCGTGTGGTCGTCGGACGACCGCGCGCGAGTCGACCTCCGCGCCCCCGTGGGGGCGATCGCCGTCTCGATCCTCTTCGTCGGCGCCGTCTCGTTCTTCCTCGGGCCCGAACCGCCGCGGCCGGACGAGACGGCGATCGGGATCGTCGCCGGCGAGGAGGACTGGCCGCCGGCCCGGATCGGCGGGCTCGCGGTCGCGGCGCTGATCGGCGGCGTCACCGGCGTCCGCGTGGCGCGGAGCCGTCGGGCGACGTTCGCGGTGGTCCTCCTGCTGCTCGCGACGCCGGTCGCGACCTGGCTGCTGATCTTCTCCTGGATCCTCGGCTGAGGCCGCCGTCGATCGCCGCGGCGGCGGGGGCCAACCCGTCCGGGACGTGCTAAGCTTCTCCGTTTCGGGGACGCACGCGCACTCCCGACCCCGTCGCCCCGTCCACGCTGGAGTTCCCCTCGCCGATGCGCCCGCTCCTCCTCGTCGTCTCCCTCGTCGGCCTCGGCGCCGCGGCGCTCCTGCTGTCGCGCTGCGCGAAGGGCCCGGACGCCCCGCCCGCGCCGAAGATCCGGAACGTCGTGCTGATCTCGATCGATACGCTCCGCCCGGACCGGCTCGGACTGCATGGATACGACCGGCCCGTCTCGCCCCACCTCGACGCCTTCGGCGAGGCCGGCGTCGTGTTCGAGGAGTGCGTGGCGCAGGCGCCGTGGACCGCGCCGTCGCACGCGTCGATGCTCACCTCGCTCTACCCGTCGGCGCTGAACATCGGGAAGTTCTCCGACCCCGGCAAGGTGAGCCCGGCGGCGCGGATGCTGGCGGAGGTGTTCCAGGACGCGGGGTATCAGACGTGCGCGGTCACCGGCGGCGGCTTCGTGTCGCGCGAGCTCGGGTTCGACCAGGGGTTCGACGAGTTCCGGACGTTCCAGAAGATGCATCTGAACGTCGACCACGCCCTGAAGTGGCTCGATCGGCGCGACCCGGAGAGGCCGTTCTTCCTCTTCCTGCACACCTACGAGGTCCACCACTACGCGCCGCCGGAGGAGTACGCGGCGGAGTTCGTCCGGCCGTACGACGGCCCGATCGCCGACGGGCGGAACGTGGCGAAGTTCGTGCAGAACTATCAGAACCGCGACCAGATCGCCGCGCTCACCGAGGCGGACTGGCGGTACGTGTCGGACCTGTACGACGCGTGCCTCGCGTCGACCGACGCGGCGATGGGGACGTTCTTCGCGGCGTTGAAGGAGCGCGGGGCGTACGACGAGACGCTGTTCGTGCTGACGTCCGACCACGGCGAGGAGTTCGGCGAGCGCGGGTACAGCGGCCACGGCTACACGCTGTACGACGAGAACGTCCTCGTCCCGCTCGTCTTCCACCACCGGTCGCTCGCGCCGCAGCGGATCGATCAGCAGGCGCGCGTGCTCGACGTCGCGCCGACGATCGCCGAACTGGCCGGGCTCGAGGCGCCGGTCGAGTACGAGGGGATCAGCCTGCTCGACGTGATCGGCGGCGCGACCGCGAACCTCGTCGGCTACAGCGAGAACGCGCACTCGCCGGTGAAGTCGGTCCGCACGACGGGCCGGAAGTACATCGTCTCCACGAAGGAGCCGAACCGCGAGCTGTACGACCTCGACGCCGACCCGGAGGAGAAGACGAACCTCGCCGGCGAGGAGATCGCGCCGGAGGAGCGGCGGATGCGCGACGGAATGGTGTCGTGGATCGAGAAGAACCTCCGCGTCCGTTCGAGCCGGGCGGCGCAGTCGACGGAGATGTCGCCGGAGATGCTCGCCGAGCTCGAGGCGCTCGGGTACATCGGCGGGTCGGGCGGGACGCCGGCCGTCGACGGCGCCGACTGGCTGAAGCTCCTGAAGTCGGAGTGACGGCGGCCGCCCGCCGGCCGCCCCGCCCCGGATGCCGCTCGCCCGCGCCGCCGCCCTGACCGCCGTCTGGTCGCTCGCCTTCGCGGCGTTCGTCCACGCGTACACGGTCGACGTCCTCCACCTCTCGCAGGACGGGCGGGCGCGCTGGGCGCTGCCGATCTGCGCCGCGGCGTTCCTGGTCGGGCATCTCCTCGCACGCGCGGCCGGCCGTCGATCGGGCGCGCCGCCGCTCGGGCCGCTCCGCCACGGGACGCTCCTGGTCCTGCTCGCCGCCTGCGTGCAAGGGATGGCGCACGTGGCGCCGGAGACGACGGCCGAGGTCCTGATGCGCGAGGCGCCGCCGTCGCTCGCGTTCGTCCACCCCGCGATCGCGCTCCTGGCGCCGATCGTCCTGCGGCTCGGGGCGCGCCGGATCGACGCGGCGGACCACGTCCTGCTGGTCGCGCTGTTCGCCACGGTGATGAGCGGGGCGCTCTTCTTCCTCGACGGCGCGACGGCGCTCGGCCTGTCGGTCGCGGCGGCGCTCGCCGCGCTCGGGGCCGGGGCGGGGGCGCCGCGGCGGTCCTCGCTGATCGCGGCGGTCGCCGTGGTCTTGCTGCTGCTGGTCGCGGGGACGGCGGTCGGGCCGGACGAGGCGTTCGCGCGCCCCGCGCTCCGGTACGTGCTGTCGGCGGCGCTGCTGCTGCTGACGATCGCGTCCCGCCCGCGCGACGCGGCGGCGTGGCGGGCCGTCCTCGTCGCGCCGGTGCTCGCCGCGGCGGCGGTGGCGGTCTCCGAGATCGCGGTGACCGTCGACCTCGGCCTCCGGTTCTCGTTCGCGGCGGCGTTCGACACCCGGCTGATCCTGTTCCGCCAGCACCCGAACTTCCTCGCGCCGCTCTTCGCGTTCTCCGCGCTGCTGGCGTTCGGGCTCGGCCGGACCGCCGACCGGCTCGCGGGGCGGGCGGGCGGGTTCGCGGCGGCGGCGCTCCTGGCGTACGCGACCTGGCGGACCGACTCGAACACGGGCCGGGCGGCGCTCCTCGTCGGCGCGGCGACGCTCGTCGCGTTCCCCCTCCTCCGCGCCCTGGTCGTCCGGTTCGGCGGGCGGAAGGTGGCGCTCGCGGCGGCGGCGGCGGCCGTCGCGGTCGCGGCGGCGGGCGGCGGGCTCCTCCTCCGGGAGGAGACGGCGGCGCGCGCGGTCTCCGTCCTCGAGCGGGGCCAGAAGTCGCTCGACTACCGCGTCGACGCCTGGCGGAACGCGATCGCGGTGATCGGCGAGCACCCGCTGATCGGCATCGGCCCGCGGACGTTCCTCCTCCGGTCGGAGTTCCCGCCGCAGAGCCGCTTCGCGAACGAGAACGAGATCCCGCACCCGCACAACGCCTACCTCTACGTCGCGCAGGCCGGCGGGGTCCTCGCCGGCGCGGCGTTCCTGGTCTGGCTGGCCCTCCTCGGCGCGCGCCTCGTGCGGCGGTCGATCGACGGGGACTCCGTCCCGGCGGCGCTCGTCGCGGCCGTCGCCGCCGCGCTCGTCGCCCAGCTCTTCGCCAACCTGCTCGACCTCGGGCTGGCGCTCGACACCGTCGTGCCGTGGCCGGTCTTCGTCGTGACCGGGCTCGTGCTCGCGGGCGGCGCGCGGGGTCGGAGTCCCCTGCCGGGCGTGGTCGGTCTCGCGGTGGTCCTGCTCGGCGCGCTCTTCGTGACCGAGGTCTGGAAGCCGCTCCGCGCGGCGACGTTGGTGCGGCGCGCGCACGTCCTCGGCTCGCAGCTCGACCGGACGAGTCACGTCGAGGAGGTGCGGCGGCGGATGTGCGACCAGCTCCGCGCCGCGCTCGCGCTCGATCCGATCGCGCGTTCGGGGGCGGAGCTCCTGGCGAAGACGCTCGGCGAGCTCGGCGGCGAGGCGGAGCTCGAGGAGGCGAGGGAGGTCCTGGTCGACGCGACGAGGCGGGCGCCGGACGACGGCGAGGTCTGGAGCCGGCTCGGTCGGTTCATGCTCGACCGGGGGCGCCTGGAGCAGGGGTGGTTCGCGCTGTCGTACGGCGCGAGGGGGGTCCGCGGAGCGAACGACCCGAACGGCGACCGCGCGCTGGCGGTTCAGGCGCTGGCGCGGGAGGGGCGGTTCGTCGACGCGCGGACGGCGCTGGTCCAGGCGCTCCGGGCCGACCACGAGATGCTCGAACGGCTGGAGTTCGAGCCGGACGCGAACGGACTCCTGAAGCTGGTCGTCGACGGCGAGCGGCGCGACCTCTCGCTGCGGGACGCGCTGGACGAGGTGGCGGACACCTACCGCGCGAGCGAGCGGGACGGCGTGGCGATCGGCCGGAAGCGGTGGATGGAGATGTTCCACGCCTACTTCCGGGCCGGCTTCGCGAACCGCGCCGCCTCGATCCTCGACTTCGTGGAGGAGCACGTCCCGGAGATCGAGGCGCACTCGGTGGCGTGGGAGCGGGGCCGCCTGGCCCGCGAGCTCGGCGACGTCGACGAGGCGATCGCGCGGTTCCGCGAGGCGAACGAGAAGGCCCCCGTCGAGGTGCCGGTCTACCGCGACGCCCTGCGCGCGATGGAGGCGACGGCGCGGGGCGAGGAGGTCGACGTCGCGCCGGCCGCCGCGCCGTCCCGGATCGCGCGCGAGTCGCTCGGCGGGCTGATCGAGATCCGGACCGCGTACCAGCCGCACCTCGACGAGCTCGCGCGGGCGCTCGAGGAGCGGGGCGAGCACGCCGACGCCGCGGAGGTCCTGACGGCGATGCTGCTGTTCGTCGACGACCCGGTGGCGCGGGCGCGGGTCCGGCTGCGCGCGGCGGAGCTGCTGCTCGCGGCGGGCGCCGACGCCGCGGCGCTGGAATCGCTCGACGACGCGTTGCGGCTCCTCTGGGCGCGGCGCCACCGGCGGGGCGACGAGATGACGCTCGAGGACGGCCGGTCGATCCCGATCGCGGTCGCGCGGGCGGAGCGGTCGATCCTCGCGCGGCGGGGGCTCGACGACGACGCGATCGTCCGGACCGCGCTCTCCCGGCCGCACGCGCGGGCGTTCCGGCAGGCGTCGATCCTCTACCGGCTCGGTCTGTACGAGGACCTCGGGCGCTGGGAGATGCTGCGCGAGGAGGCCGAGCTGGCGCTCCTCCGGGACGACGAGGACCCCGCGGGGCGCGACGCCAAGCGGCGCGCGCTCGCGGAGCTCGGGCGGACGCACGAGCTCGCGCGCTTCGAGCGGGCGATCGAACTCCAGCCGACCGCGCTGGAAGGGCGCGCGGAGGGGCCGTGATGAGCCGCGACGCGCTGGCCGGACTCCTCGTCTTCGTGGTCGCGCTCGCGATCCGTCTGGCGTTCCTGGCCGAGTACCACGAGGACCTCGGGCTCGACATCCGCCAGCTCGACCAGACCGACAACCACACCTTCTCGGAGTGGGCGCGCGGCATCGCGGCGGGGGACGTCCTGTGCGAGGAGACGATCCACGCCTTCCACCTCTGGACGGCGGAGGTCGCGCCGGAGTCGCGGTGGCTCGCGTGGTACGGCGACCCGAAGACGTACCACCAGTCGCCGCTCTACGCGTACTTCGTCGCCGGCGTCTACCGATTCCTCGGCGAGGAGCACTGGAAGTTCGGCGTGGTGCAGTCGGTGATCGGCGCGCTGACCTGCCTGCTGACGTTCGTCCTGGGGCGGCGGGCGGTCTCGCTCCGCGCCGGGACGTTCGCCGGTCTGCTCCTCGCGCTCTGCGGGCCGTACTTCTTCTACGACGCGTTCCTCCTCCGGGACGGACCGCTCGCCCTGCTGACGATCGTGCTGGCGCTCGCGCTCGAGCGGGCGGCGGCGCGCGGGCGGGGCGTCGACTGGCTGAAGGCGGGGGCGGCGCTCGGGCTGTTCACCCTCGGCAAGGAGACGGGCCCGGCGCTCCTCGTCCTGACGGTCGCCGGCGCGCTGGTGCTGTATCGGAGGAGCGGGCCGCGGGCCGCGCGGACCGCCGGGATGGTCGTCCTCGGCTGGCTCCTGCTGGCGTCCCCCGCGTTCCTGCGGAACGTCGCCCTCGGCTGTCCGACGTTCAAGCTGAGCACGCGCGGTCCGGAGGTGTACGTCTCCGGCAACGCGCTGATGCAGGAGGGGATCCACTGGGACCCGCCGGCGAAGGACATGCGGGCGATCCTGGTCGAGACCGACTTCTCGCTCCCGGCGACGATGGTCCGGACCGCCGCGACGCACCGGGCGGAGCCGCTCGGGTTCGTCCGCCTGCAGTGGGAGAAGACGAAGGCGTTCTTCAACGGGTTCGAGGTCCCGAACAACGTCAACTACTACCTGGCGGTCGCGCACGTCGGGTGGCTGCGAGCCGGCTTCGTGACGCTCACGATCCTGTCGCCGCTCGCCCTGCTCGGGTTCTTCCTCGCGCTCGGCCGCTGGCGCCGGCTCGCGGTGCCGCTGCTCCTGTTCGTCGCCCTCGCCGGGTCGGTGATCGCGCTGTACGTCATCGCGCGGTTCCGCCTGCACGTCCTCCCGCTCTCCGCGTTCTTCGCGGGGTTCGCGGTCGACTGGATCGCCGTCGCCGTCCGGGCGCGGCGAATCGGCGCGCTCGTCACGGCGGGGGGCGCCCTCGCGCTCCTGGTCGCGTGGTGCCTCCCGGAGGAGGAGCACCGGATCGGCGGCGGGCACCAGTACGCGATCCCGATGCACAAGCAGCTCGTGGCGCGGAACTTCGAGGAGGCGCACCGTTGGCTCGAGCGGTACCGGGCCGACGCCGAGTCGGACGGGCGCCTGCCGTTCAACCCGACGGTCGTCGAGAACTTCGAGACGCTCGATCTGTCGTTCGTCGACTTCGACCGGGCGGCGACCCTGCCGGAGGGATCGCCCGAGCGGCTCCTCGCCCTCGGGACCGGGTACGCGCGGCTGGTGTCGATCACGAAGCTCGGGCTGCAGCACCAGCTCGCGAACCTCGCCCGGAGCTGCTTCGAGCGCGCGCTGGACCTCGACCCGGAGATCGCCGGGGCGCAGTACGGCCTCGGCCTGGTCGAGGAGGGGCGGAACCACCCGCAGGAGGCGCTGCACCGGTACGGGCTGGAGCTCGACCGGAACCCGACGCACGTCCCGACGCTGCGCGCGGTCGCCGACCTCTTCCACCGCCGCCGGCAGCTGCTCGACGCGCTCGTCTACTACGAGGGCGCGATCGCGGCCGGCGACGAGTCGCTGACGACCATCGTCCGCTCCGCGCAGTCGTTGATCGATCCCGGCCACCGGGGCGTGCGGGTCCCGCTCCCCGGCGGGCGGACGCGCGGCGCGTACGACCTGCGGACGGCGCTGGCGCGGGTCCGGTTCGCCGAACGGGAGGCGCCCGACG
>JAUIEL010000915.1 GCA_030428825.1 bacterium | reverse complement strand
CGGCGGGTTCCTCTCGGGAGGGGCGCCGCCGGCCGGCGAGTGGGACGGCTGGACGACCCACGAACGCCTCCACTTCCTGCGCGGGCTCGACGGACCGCTCGGCGCCGACCGGCTTCGCCGGCTCGACGAGGCGCTCGGCCTGTCGGCGACCGGCAACAGCGAGCTCCGGTTCGAGTGGCTCCGCATCGGGATCCGGAACCGGTTCGAGCCGTCGTTCGAGCCGCTCCGCGACTTCCTGACCCGACAGGGGCGGCGGAAGTTCCTCCGCCCGCTCTACGCCGACCTGGTGAGGACCGACTGGGGGAAGACGCTCGCGCGGTCGATCTACGATCGGGCGCGGCCGACGTATCACGCGGTCTCGGCGAACACGATCGACGACATCCTCGAGAAGGCGGACGCATGACGATCCTCGACCGGATGCGACGCGCGGCGGCGCGACGCGGGACGCAGACGGGACTCCGCTTCGAGGACCGGCGCTTCACCCTCGCCGACGTCGAGGGGGGCTCGAACGCGGCCGCGCGGGTGCTGAAGGCGTACGGGGTCGGCAAGGGGGACCGGGTGGTCGTGTGCACGGCGACCTGCCTCGAGGGGGTCCTCGCGCACCTCGGCGCGCTGAAGCTCGGGGCGATCTCCGTGCCGGCGAACCCCGACTACAAGGACGCCGAGCTCGGATGGATCCTCGAGGACGCCGCGCCGAAGGTCGTCGTGGCGGACGCGCCGCGGATCGAACGGTGCCGGCGGCTCGCCGCGTCCTCGGTGGAGGTCGTCCTCGAGATCGACCGCGGAGAGCGCGCCGCGCTCGCCGCCGAAGGGCCGCGCTGCCACCCGTTCTACCAGGCGGTCCGGAAGGCCTCGGTCCACCCGGTCGACGAGCTGGTCTGGGACGACGACCCGGCGATGATCGTCTACACGTCGGGGACGACCGGCCGCGCGAAGGGGGCGCGGCTGACCCACGGGAACCTCGCGGCGAACATCGAGGGGCTGCTCGAGGCGTTCGCCTGGACGGCGGACGACCGTCTCGTGCTGGCGCTGCCCCTGTTCCATGTGCATGGACTGTGCGTCGGTCTGCACGGCGCGCTCGTCTCCGGGTGCGAGACGCGTCTGCTGGCGCGGTTCGACGCCGAGGAGGTCCGCGCGGTCCTCGAGCGGGAGCAGGCGACGCTCTTCCTCGGGGTGCCGACGATGTACGCCCGGCTCGCCGCGCTCGCCGGGGAGGAGACGGTGGAGCTGCCGTCGATGCGGCTGTTCGTCTCCGGCTCCGCGCCGCTGCCGGTCCCGGTCGCCGAGGCGTTCGAGCGCGCGTACGGCCATCGCGTGCTCGAACGGTACGGGATGACGGAGACGCTGATCACGCTGGCGCAGCGCGCCGACGGCCCGCGGACGTACGGGACGGTCGGGACGCCGGTCGCGGGGATCGAGACGCGCGTGGTCGCCGAGGACGGACGGGTTCTCGGCCCGGACGAGGCCGGAGAACTGCAGGTCCGCGGGACGTCCGTCGGGCCGGGGTACTGGAACGCCGACGAGGCGACCGCCGCGTCGCGGACCGACGACGGATGGTTCCGGACCGGCGACCTCGCGACGATCGATGCGGCGGGGGAACATCGCATCGTCGGGCGGTCGAGGGAGATGATTCTGAGCGGAGGGATGAACGTCTATCCCCGCGAGGTGGAAGACGTGCTGCTCGCGCACGAGGACGTGGCCGAGGCCGCGGTGTACGGGGTCCCCGACGACGACCTCGGGGAAGCGGTCGCCGCGGCGGTCGTCGCCCGCGCCGGCGCGTCGATCGACCCGGACGGAG
>JAUIEL010000221.1 GCA_030428825.1 bacterium | reverse complement strand
CACGAACGCCCGCGAGATCGCCACCGTCGCCGGCCCCGCCCCCCGGGTCGGCGCCGCGCTGGACGACGCCGGCGTGATCGCCGGAGGGGCGGTCGCGATCGAGGGGGAGACGATCGTCGCCGTCGGTCCCGCGGACGTGCTGGCGGGCCGGTTCGCCCCGCGCCGGACGTTCGACGCCCGCGGCGGGACGGTCCTCCCGGGGTTCGTCGACGCGCACACGCACCCGGTCTTCGCGGCGACCCGGGAGGCCGAGTTCGACATGCGGCTGCACGGGCGGACGTACCAGGAGATCACCGCCGCCGGCGGCGGGATCTTCTCCTCGGTCCGCTCGCTCCGGGAGACCGACGACGCGACCCTCCGCCGGCTGGTCCGCGAGCGGTTCGACCGGTTTCTCGTCGCCGGCACGACCACGATCGAGGCGAAGTCGGGCTACGGCCTGACGCGCGAGGACGAGCTCCGGTCGCTCGAGGTGATCCGGGACGTCGCCGCCGACCACCCGCTGGAGACGGTGTCGACCTTCCTCGGCGCCCACCAGATCCCCGAGGAGTGGACGGACGACCGCGACGGCTACCTCGAACACCTGAACCGGGACGTCCTCCCCGAGGTGAAGGAGCGCGGACTCGCCGAGGCGGTCGACATCTTCTGCGACGAGGGGGTCTGGACGGTCGAGGAGTCCAGGAAGCACCTCCGCGCCGCCCGCGAGCTCGGCTTCTCGCTCCGGGTCCACGCCGACGAGCTGGCCCGCCTCGGCGCGGCCGAGCTGGCGGCCGAGCTCGGCGCGGCGTCGGCGGACCACCTCTGCCGGATCGGCGACGAGGGGATCGCGGCGCTCGCCGCCGCGGGGACGGTCGGCGTCCTGCTGCCGGGGACGGTCCAGTCGCTCGGCGTGAAGGCGATCCCGCCGGCCCGGGCGATGATCGACGCCGGCGTCGTGGTGGCGCTGGCGACCGACTTCAACCCGGGGACGTCGTACGTGATCTCGATGCCGCTCTGCATCGCCATCGCGTGCACGTTGATGCGGCTGACGGCGGGGGAGGCGCTCGCCGCGTCGACGATCAACGCCGCGTGGTCGCTCGGCCGCGCGGACCGGATCGGCTCGATCGAGCCGGGGAAGCAGGCGGACCTCGTGGTGATCGACCGGCCGTCCCACCTCTTCCTCCCCTACGAGCTCGGCGAGGTTCCGGTCGCCGCCGTCGTGAAGCGCGGCCGGGTCGTCGTCGAGCGGTCGCCGGTCGAGATCGGGAGCGAGCCTTGAGCGAGATCGTGGAGTGCGTGCCGAACTTCAGCGAGGGGCGGCGGAAGGACGTCGTCGACGCGATCGTGAGCGACATCACGAGCGTCGAGGGCGTGACGCTGCTCGGCGCCGAGAGCGACCCCGACCACAACCGGTCCGTGGTGACGTTCGTCGGGACGCGCGAGCCGGTCGCGGAGGCCGCGTTCCGGGGCGTCGCCGCGGCGCGCGAGCGGATCGACCTGAACCATCACGAGGGGCAGCACAAGCGGATGGGGGCGTGCGACGTGCTGCCGTTCGTCCCGGTCTCCGGCGTCGACCTCGACGACTGCGCGGCGCTGGCGCGGCGGGTCGGCGAGCGGATCGGAACCGAGCTCGAGGTGCCGGTCTACCTGTACGAGCACGCGGCGACCCGCGACGAGCGTCGGAACCTCGCCCAGGTCCGGAAGCCCGAGTTCGAGGGGCTGAAGGAGCTGATCGGGTCGGACGACGCGCACCGGCCGGACTTCGGACCGAACGCCGTCCACCCGACGGCCGGCGTCACGGCGGTCGGCGCGCGGTTCTTCCTGATCGCGTACAACGTCAACCTCTCCACGACCGACCTCGCGCTCGCCAAGGCGATCGCGAAGGCGATCCGCGAGCGCGACGGCGGCTTCCCGTGCGTCAAGGCGATGGGGTTCGAGCTCGCCGAGCGCGGGATCGTGCAGGTCTCGATGAACCTCACGAACTACACGGTGACGCCGATCCGCACGGTCTTCGACGAGATCGCGAAGCGGGCGGGCGAGGCGGGCGTCGACGTGCTCGAGAGCGAGCTCGTCGGTCTCGCGCCGCGGGCCGCGCTCGACCCGGAGACGGCGGCGCACGTGCAGCTCGCCGGATTCGACGCGAACGCGCAGATCATCGAGAACCTCCTCGGGACCTGAACCGGAGCCGCCATGTCGCGACCGTCGACCCTCCTCCGATCCTCGATCCTCCTCCTGCTCGCGGCCGTCGCGCTCCCGCTCCTCGGCCGCGCCGCGCCGGCGCAGGACGTCGGCGAGCCGTTGTGCGGGGACTGCGAGACCACGGGGAAGGTCGAGCACGCGCACTCGAGCTCCGCGCTCGAGCAGGAGGAGGGCGTGATCTTCTGCTCGGCGTTCATGCGGAGCGACCCCGAGGCGCTCGGGATGGACTGGATCGTCTGCCCGAAGTGCCGCACGCCGTCGGTCCAGGAGTCGGCGCGGGCCGAGTTCGACCGCGAGTTCGGGCGGCGGAAGAAGTGGCTCGAGGACCGGGAGGCGAACGTCGACGCGCACGCCGGCCACGAGGTCGAGCACATCCGGACCAAGCATTTCCTGATCGCGTTCGACCTCCCGAAGATCAAGGTGGGGCGGCGGGTGCTCCGGACGCACGACGCGATGCACCTCTACGCCGAGCGGCTGGAGGAGCTCCACGCGCAGATGCTGATGATCCACGGGATCACCGAGCGGAACACGGCCGGGCTCGTCCACGAGATCTACATCTTCGAGAAGGACCTCACGACGAGGCGGGTCGGGAACCACGTCCTCTCCGCCGGCATGGGGAGCGGCTTCCGGAAGTCCCAGTACGGGCGGACGTCGCAGCACATCACCAGCCGGAACAAGAAGGACTTCCGGAAGGACGAGGACTTCCACCAGGCGCTCGTCCATTCGGTCAGCCACCTGATCACGAACGAGATCGGCATCCAGAAGACGTGGCTCCTGAAGCGGTACGGCTGGGTGCACGTCGGCATGGCGCACTGGTTCGAGATCCGGAACTTCGGGCCGCCGAACACCTGGTGCCACCAGGAGCAGGGGAACTTCGTCCACTGGAAGGGCGACTCGTGGGAGGCGAACGTCAAGAAGGCGCTGGCGGCCGGGGACGAGGTGAAGTTCCAGGCGATCGTCGGACGCGCGTCGGAGACGCTCGACTCGAAGGACCATCAGTTCGCGTGGTCGTTCGTCGACTACCTGATGTGGCTCGACCCGCACAAGATGGTGAAGTTCCTCACCCTGCTGAAGGGGCCGCAGCTCGAGGACCGGGACGCCCTGAAGGAGGCGTACGGCATCACCGTCGGGCAGTTCGTCGACGGGTGGACCGACTTCGTGAAGACGCACTACTCGGCGAGGCCGGGGAAGGGGCCGCGCGTCCTCCCGCCGAAGGGGAGCGGTTGACATCCCGCGACCCGCTGGCGATCGAGTAGGATCGATCGTTCCCGCGCCCTGCCCCGAAGGTGGACCGTCGATGACCGCTCTCCCGAGGCCCTTGCTCCTCGCCGCCCTCCTCGTGTGCTCGCCCGCCGCTCCGGCCCAGGAGAAGGGGGAGAAGCTCTGCGGGGACTGCAAGACGACCGGCAAGATCGCGCACGAGCACAAGGCGGACGTCCTCGAACGGGAGAAGGACGTCCTCTACTGCTCGTACTGGATGGACCACGACCCCGAGGCGCTCTGTCTCGACTGGGTCCCGTGTCCGGACTGCCTGACCCCTTCGGTGAAGGCGGCGGCCGAGCGCGAGTTCGGCGGGGAGATCGCGAAGAGGAAGGCGTGGCTCGAGAAGCGCCGGGAAGAAGTCGACAAGGTCGCCCGGACCGAGTGCATCCACATCGAGACCGAGCACTTCATCCTCTCCTGGGACATCCCGAAGATCAAGGTGGGCCGCAAGACCGTCCGGATGCACGACGCGGCGCATCTCTACGCCGAGCGCGCCGAGGAGCTGTACCGCTACATCATCGATCTGCACCAGATCGACGAGCCGGCGCAGATGATCGGGACGAAGTTCAAGTTCGCGATGTTCGAGCGGAAGCTCCCCGCGATCAACCTCGCGCCGTCGTTCGTCGACAAGCCGATCCAGGGCGGACAGAAGGTCCAGATCATCGGGCCGCACCGCTCGAACATGGTCTCGTGGGACGACCCGGAGAAGATCCTCGGCGACGACGAGCACCGCCACCAGTTCTTCGTCCACTCGGTCAGCCACCACATCTATCACGACATCCAGCTCGGGAAGATCTACCAGTACTGGCTCTTCAAGCGGTACGGCTGGATGTACGAGGGACTCGCCTTCTACCTCGAGCACCGGCTGTTCGGGCCGCCGAAGCTGACCTGCTCGCAGGAGAGCGCCGGGTTCAGCCAGTACCGCGAGAAGTCGTGGGAAGCGCTCGTGAAGAAGGAGTTCCAAGGCGGCGAGTACCCGTCGTTCCCGGAGGTGAGCCGGAAGGGCGCCGACACCCTGAACGACGAGGAGCGCTGGATGTCGTGGTCGTACGTCGACTACCTGATGTGGCTCGACCCGACCAAGATGCCGAAGCTGGTCTCCCTGATGACGAACGACCAGCTCGAGACCCGCGACGCGCTCAAGGAGGCGTACGGGATCACCATGGGACAGTTCATGGACGGATGGGCCGACTTCGTCCGGCGGGAGTACTCGCTCCGCCCGAAGAAGGGGCCGATCGTCCGTCCGCCGCGAGGATCAGGAAGATGACGCTCGACTTCGACTCCGAATCACTCCCCTGGCTCGACGCGTGGGGGCGCGAGCTGGACGGCTACATCGCCACGGTCGAGGACGACCCGGCACGGCGAATCGAGCTGCGCGAGCAGCTCGTGCACTGGACTCACTTCGGCTTCCTCGTCCTCGAGAAGGCGATCGAGCCGGCGTTGATCGACGCGTACCTCGCCGACCTGGACGAGCTGTTCGAGCGCCGCGAGCACTCGCCGCTCGTGTCGACCGGCTACGACTCGTACCAGAAGGTGAAGGACTGGGAGGGGACCGACCCGCGCGCCCACGGCATCCGCATCCTCGACTTCCACAACTGGTCCGTCGCCGGGAAGCGGATCTCGCTCCACCCCTCGATCGTCCGGATGCTCGGCCACATCTTCCGCGACGAGGTCGTGGCGATGCAGTCCCTCACCTTCCTGAAGGGGAGCGAGCAGGGGTTGCACCAGGACTACGCGTACGTCCGGGCGGAGATCCCGAGTCACCTCGCCGCGTCGTGGGTCGCGCTCGAGGACATCTCGCCCGACGCCGGCCCGCTCGCGTACGCGAAGTGCTCGCACACGATCCCGAAGTTCGATTGGGGGGACGGCCTGTTCCGGACGGTGAACTCGACCGGCAACGACGACCAGTTCTCCGAGCACATCCAGGCGCGTCTGCGCGAGGCGGGCCTCGCCCCGGAGGCGTTCGCGCCGAAGAAGGGGGACGTCTTCCTCTGGCACGGCGCGCTCGCGCACGGCGGGATGCCGGCGAACGACAAGGATCTGACGCGCCGGAGCTTCGTCACCCACTACTCGACGGGGAGCGGGTACCGGCACGACTACCGCGCGAAGGACCGCGAGCCGGTGCGCGAGGTCTGGAACGGCGGCGTCCTCTACCGGCACCCGGAGCACCCGGACGAGGAGAGCGCGTTCCCGCGCGGGCGCGACGTCTGACGGGGTCGCGCCCGGGGGCGACGGCGGTCACTCGCCGTCGCTCTCCTTCGGCGGGTGCTGAAGGCCGAACTTCTTGACCTTCATGTAGATCGACGCGCGGGAGATCCCGAGCCGCCGCGCCGCCTCTTCCTTGTTCCACCCGCTCGACTTGAGCGCGAGCTCGATGGCGTCCCGCTCGAGTTCGGAGACCGGCTTGAGGTAGGCGACCGCGCCGACCCCGCCGCGGTTCAGCGCCGACTCCGCCTCGGCGACGCGCACGCGGGCGGTCCGGGTCTCCTCGGTCAGGGAGAGCAGGCGCGTCGCCGCCCACGCGAACGCCACGCCGAGGTCGGCGGCGCCGTCCTCCGGCAGGCCGAACAGCGTGATCGCCGCCCCCTCCTTGTCGTTGAACGAAAACGGGATGATCACCCGCCCGTCCGTCCGCTCGACCGCGGGGGCCTGGCCGTCCTGGGCCGCGATCCCGTGCCGGGCCGCCGCCTTCCGGACGTCTTCCTCGATCTGGAACGGCGAGCCGTCGCGGGACCGCGAGGCCTCGGCCGTCACCGTGTTCTTCTTCATCAGGATGGCGTGCGCCCGCGTGCCCGCCCCGAGCTTCATCGCCGCCTCGAGCAGACGACCGAGATCCGCCTCCCGATCGCCCGTCGCCGTCAGCGCCGAGAACGCCTGAATGAAGTCGTCGATCCGACTTTCACCAACCATGACGACCACCGCCCCTCCCGCGACGCGGCACCTTCTTCCCGGCATGCGACCACCGCGCCCGATCGCGTCCGGTCCCCCGAAACCGGCTACCTTACGAGGCTTAGCGCGATCCGCAAGCGCGGAACCTCGCCAAATCGAGCCGCACGCCGCCGGCCGGTCGGCGCGTGCGGATCTTGGACGTACGAGGGGTCGTTCGGGTTTCGTCGAACATCCGTCCGTCAAGGATTCCGCATCTTCCGGATCTCTTCCTCGAGCCTCCCCTCGCTCGCCAGCCGTCTCCAGGTCCCCGGGTTCGGCAGGACGAACTCCGGCCGGTCGAACCGTCCCTCCACCCGGAAGAGGTCGGGGGCGAGGACCATGCGGTGCGCCTGGACGAACGCCGAGCCGAAGATCGACTCCGCCGAGACCTGGTACCGGAGCTCGCCGAGGCCGTTCGCCTCGCCGCGGAGCGTCAGCTCGTTCCCGTCGCCGAGGCGGATCGTCGGGGTCGAGAAGATGCGCCCGTCCTCGATCGAGAGCGTCGTCTCGATCGCGTCGACTCGGCGCGGGCCCGGTTCGCCGTACGGCTCGACCAGCGCCTGGAGGAGCGGCGATCCGTCGACCTCGGTGCCGACCATCCGCGCCCGCCCCTCTCCCCGAAGGGTGCGGAGCCACTCGTGCAGTCGGCGACCGTCCGCCTCGACCGCGAGGCGCCCCTCGAGGCGGAGGTCGTTCTCCACCGCGAACGGCCCCGGCCGGGCCGCGAAGACCGGCGCCACGCAGGCGGCGAACCACGCCGGGAACCGGTCCTCGATCTTCAGACCGTCCGCCTCGAGCTCGGCTCGGAGGAGCGGAGGGGCGCCGGCGAAGGTGAGCGCTCCGGTCCCCGAGACCGTCCCGCCGAACCCGCGCGCCGTCGCCCGGTCGACGGTCGCCGTGCCGCCGGCGATCGTGACCTCGAGGTCGAGGTCCTCCAGCTCGTTCCGGTAGATCGAGCAGCCGGGCGCGTCGACGACCAGCCGGCCCGCGGCCGTCGCGAGGAGGTCGTCGGCGCCGACGGGGGCCTCGAGGTCGAGGGCCGCCTCGAACGGCTTGCCGAAGAAGTTGTACGTGTCGATCCGGCCGCCGCCGCGGTCGTGGTCGACGTTCACGTCGAACCAGTCGGACGCGACCTCGAACCGCGCGGTCCGCTCGGCCGCGTCGATCCGGGTCCGGAGTCTCGCCTCGACCGGGCCGGCCATCAGCAGCGGGATCCCGGGGAGGACGACGTGCAGGAACGACGCGAGGTCGCGCGTCTCCGACGTCAACGAGAGGTCGGCGTCGAGCGCGAGGGGCCGCGCGCCGGAGGGCCAGGTCAGGTCGACGTGCCCCGTCAGGTCGCCGAAGCGCGCCTCGGTCCGGAGGTCCCGCAGCGAGACCCTCCCCGCGCGAGGGTCGAACGCGACGTCGGCGAAGAGCGCGGACGTGCCGATCGGCAGGTGGAGCGTCTCGCTCGGTTGGATCGCGAACTGCTCGGCGGTCACCGCGAGGTCGAAGCGCCGCGTCGGGACCTCGCCGCGCGGGCGGAGCCTCACGTCGATGCTCCCCGTGACGTTCCGGAACGGGACCCAGCCGACGAGGAGCGGGCGGATCCGGCGGACCGCGCGGGCGCAGTCGGCGTTGAACCGCACGACGGCGTCGCCGGTCCACCCGCCGTCCTCGAGCGCGAGGAGGCCGTTCCCCTCCAGCTCGACCATCGAACTGGCGAGGTGGAAGGCGTCGAACGAGACGACGCCGCGCTCGAGGTCGGCGCCGAGCCCCCCCTCGCACGTGACGAGCGTCGCCAGGATCGGGAGCGCGCCGGTGACCCTCGGCGCGAGCACCCGGATCCCCTTCAGGGCGCCGTTCGCGGTCCCGTCGATGCGCGCGCCCGGGCCGATCACCGCGTTCAGGTCGAGGTCGACGCGTCCCGCGAGCTCGCCCCCGTCGACGAACGCGGCGAGGAGCGGCTCGTACCAGCCGAGGTCGAGACCGCGCGCCACCCCTTCGGCGGCGATCGCGCCGTCGTCCCGCGGCGTCCAGCGAGCGAGGACGGCGCCGCGCCCGGCGGGGGTCTCGCTGGTCGCGTCGAGCGAGAACCGCCGTCGGGCCGGATCGAGCTCGAGCTCGACGTCGCGCAGCCACGAGATCGTTCCGTTCGTCCGGTCCTCGACCCGGACCGTCCCGCGGCGCAGCCGCAGGCGGAGGTCCTCGACCCCGGCGAACGACTCGCCGAACGACACCGCCCAGTCGACGGCGCCGATCGAGTCCCGGGTCACCCGGACCTCGGCGTCCTCGAGCTCGAGGTCGGCCGGGACGCCGCCGGAGAGGAGGGCGGGGAACGAGGCGGCGACGGTGACGGCGCCGGCGTGCAGGAGGGTCTCCTCGGCGAACCGGCCCCGCCCGCCGACCGAGATCCCGCGGACGGTCGTCGGCCCGGACCACGAGAGGTCGATCGAGTCGAACGCGAGCGGCGTCCCGACGCGTCGGGCGAGCGACGCGCGGACCACCTCGCGCAGCGGGGCGGTGGAGAGGAGCGTCGGGAGGAGCGCTCCGGCCGTGATCAGCAGCCCGAGCGGGAGGAGCAGGGCGACGAGGAGGCGCCGTCGCTTCGGTCGTGGGTCCGCCATGCGCGGATGATAGGCGAGCGGGAGCGGTTCTTCCGCCCGTCCCCGCGCCGGAATCCCGGCGCGGGCGCGGGCCTCCCCCGCGGCCTCACGCCTCGACGAACCGCCGCCGGAAGACCCGCCAGGCGATCAGCGAGGCGACGACGCCGAAGGCGACCAGCACGGAGACGTCCCGCAGCATCCCCGGGTCCGCCATCGACTTCCCGTGCCAGAGCATCCCCTGGAAGGCCGACATCGCCCACCAGGTGAGGGTGCAGCGGCAGACGATCTCGCCGGCGGTCGGGAGCGAGAACATCTGCAGCGGGAACCACGCGCCGCCGACCGCCGACATCAGGAGGATCACGAGGGTCGACATCCCCTCCGCCTGCTTCATCGTCCGCGCCAGCGAGGCGATGAGGATGCCGAACGAGGTGACCGCGAAGAGGAGCGCCGCGCTCACCACCAGGAGGGTCACCGGGTCGCGGAGGAGGTTCACGCGGAAGACGAGGCCGCCGACCAGGAACATCACCGCGAGCTGGCCGGCGCCGACGATCGCCGTGAACAGGAACTTCCCGCCGAGGATCGAGGACCGGGGGACCGCGGCGAGGAGGAGCCGCTTCAGCGTCCCCTCGTCCCGCTCCTGCAGCAGCAGGATCCCGCACGCGACGAGCCCGAACATCAGCATCATCACGCTGATCCCGGAGATGTTGTGCGAGAGCATGTACGTGAGCTGCTTCGGCCGGTCGGGCGGCGTGACGTCGACGTGCTCAACGGGGACGAGGTTCGAG
>JAUIEL010000220.1 GCA_030428825.1 bacterium | reverse complement strand
CGGTCACGCGCGTGAAGCCCGCGGTCATCTCGATCGACGTCACGGTCGCGTCCTCGGGCACGCGGAACTGGATCCACGCGTTCTCGAGCTGCCCCGTCTCCGAGTTCCAGGCGCTCTCGAGATCGCCGTCGGCGAGGCGCGGCGCCTGCACGGGTGACATCTGGTACGAGGACGAGACGGAGAGCGACGTCGGCACCGCGTGCAGCAGGTCCACGGGACCGGCCGGCGCCGGAGCCTGCGCTGGGGTCTGCTCGGGCGCCTCGCTCTGGGTCGCCACCTCGGGCGTCTCCTCGGCCGGCGCCTCCTCCGCCGCCTGCCCCGCGCGCTCCTCGTCGGTCGCGGCGGCGTGGAACCGTCCGTGGTACCCGCCGGCGGCCGCGAGGACGGCGAGCCCGACCAGCCCGCCCGAGAGCGCGCTCCGCGCCCCGCCGGTCGCGGACGCCGGGACCGGGATCCGGACGCTCCCGCGCAGCGCTTCGACGGCGTTCAGGAGGCCGACGGGGACCAGCGCGAGGACGATCCAGGAGTCGAGCTCGATCGTCGTGAACCAGCCGAGCAGCAGGTAGAGCGCGGGCCAGACGGCGACCCGGAGCCCGGCCTCGAGGACGCGGCGCGGCGACGGCGTTCCGAGCGCGAACGCGCGGACCGTCCCGGCGGCGAGCAGCACGAACGCCGCGACGCCGGCGGCGAGGACGAACCACGGCGGCGGCTCCTCGACCCCGACCAGCGCGCCGGTCGCGCAGATCGCGACGGCGAGACTCAGCCACCTCAGAATCGGCGGCCGGCCGACCGCGTCCGTCATCCGGGACCTCGAGCTAGGAGAGGGACCGCGGATTCTATCGGCCTCGCGCCCGCCCTCCCCGAAGACTCACTCCGGTCCCGCGAACACGACGCGCTCGGCGCGGTCCTTCGCCCGGTACATCGCCGAATCGGCCGCCGCGATCAACCCCCGCGCCCCGCAGGCGTCGGTCGGGAAGAGGGCGATGCCGACGCTCGCGCCGACGCGGACGTTCGACGGGAGCCCCGCCTTCGGACGCCGCACGCACTCGACCACCTTCCGCGCGACGACCTCCGGCTCGCGCGCGCCCCGGATGTCCGGCAGGAGGATGCCGAACTCGTCGCCGCCGAGCCGCCCGACCGTGTCGGACTCGCGGACCACGTCCCGCAGCTCGCGCGCCACGCGGCGGAGCAGCGCGTCGCCGGCCGCGTGGCCGAGCCGGTCGTTCACGGTCTTGAACCCGTCGAGGTCGACGAACAGGACCGCGCAGCGTCCGTGGTCGCGCCGGCACCGGGCGAGCGCGGTCTCCAGGCGGTCGAGGAAGAGGAGCCGGTTCGGGAGCCCGGTCAACGCGTCGACCATCGCGAGCTGGCGAAGCTGCTCCAGCGCCGCCCGCTGTCCGCTCTGGTCGGTGAAGACGACCAGCCTCAGGCCGTCCTCGCCCGCGTCCGACTCCGGGAGACGGTCGACGGTGAGCCAACCTTCGGACCGCGTCCCGTCGGAGCGTCGGAACGTCCCCTCGCCCTCCCAGTGGTCGCGATTCGCCTCCCACGGCGCGCTCCCCTGGGGACACCCGTGGGCGAGTCCGACGTCGGCCGGGGATCGACCGCGCACCTCCTCGTCTCCGCGCCCGGTCCAGCGACGGAACGCCCGGTTCCAAGCCCGGATCCGCCGGTCGGCGTCGATCACGAGCGCGGGGTGGGGAAACGCCTCGAACGCGGCGAACGACGCCGATTTCGGATCGCTCGGGCGCGCGAGAGCCTCGGAGTTCTCGACCTTCATGACGGCCTCCCGCGGGGCGGCCGGAGCCCATTCCGGATCTTCGGGTCCAATTTTACCCGAATCCGGGTCGGGTTGCTCGCCGAATCGGCCGGGCGGTCCCCCCGAGGGCGCCCCCGTCAGACTCCTCCGACCGCCACCCCGGCGGCGAACGCGAGCCCCCCCGCCAGCGCGGCCAGGCCGCCCACGAGGAGGTGACGACGGAGACGACTCGAGCGAGGCGCGGGGGCGTCGAGGGCCCGCTGGAGGTCCGGCGCCAGGGCGAGACAGGAGAGGTCGTCCTGCCGCGAGAGGTCCGCCTTCGCGGCCCGGAGGGCGGCCGCCATGCCGCGAGCGCTCTGGAACCGCTTCCGCGGGTCCTTCTCCAGTGCGCGCCGGACGATCGCGTCGAGGGAGCGCGGCACGCTCGGCTCGACCTCCCTCGCCGACGGCGGCTCGCCGTTCCGGATCGCGTCGACCAGGTCCCCCATCTCCGTCTGCGGGAACGCGGGGCGCAGCGTCAGCATCTCGAACAGCGTCGCGCCGAGCGCGTAGACGTCGGCCCGCGCGTCAAGCTCGTCCGCCCGCGCGTCCATCAGCTCGGGGGCGAGGTAGCGGGGCGTCCCGATCGGCCCGTCGCGCGACCCGATCGCCTCGGCCTCCTTGTCGCAGGCGAGCCCGAAGTCGACGAGCACCGGACGCCCCTTCGCGTCGACGACGATGTTCGCGGGCTTCACGTCGCGGTGGACGATGCCGACGCTGTGGAGGTCGTCCAGCGCGTCGGCGACCGCCTGGGCCACCACGCACGCCGCGACGTTCGCCCGCCGGCCGTCCGTCCCGATCCGCTCGAACCAGAACCCGATCCGGCTCTCGTCGGAGCTCCGCGCCGCCTCCAGCGCCTCCGAGATCGTCTCCCCGAGGACGTACGCCATCGACATGTACATCGTATCGTCGTGCTGGCCGAACGCGTGCAGCGGCACGACGTGCGGGTGCTGCACCTGCGACAGCGCGCGGGCCTCCCGCACGAACCGGGCGCGGACCTGCGGGTCGTCGCGGAGGTCCTTGCGCAGCACCTTCAGCGCGACGAACCGCTCGAGCGCCGTCTGCCACCCGAGATAGACGACCCCCATGCCGCCCTTCCCGAGGGGGCGCACGATGTCGTACCCCGGAATCTCGGGCGACTCGTCCCCCACCGGCGGCGGGACGGACGTCGTCATCGGTGTGATCGTCCGCGTCAGCTCCACGGACCGCTCCCGTTCTCGCCCCGACCGGGCTGTTCTCCTCCTCTGGTTGTCGACCGCGGAGGGGGGCGTCTGAACCGGAGAACGGGACCGGCCGTCAAATCGACGGCCGAGCCGACTCCCGCCAGCGCGGGACGACGGGGATCGAGAGCTCGGTCTCGCCGTCGCCCGCGCCCGGCGCCGGCCGGCTCATCCGAGTCCCCGCGCCGTCCGCTCGAAGGCGCGGAGCACCTCGGCCGCCGCCGGGTCGTCGTACCGGTTCGTCTCCTCGAACGGATCGCCGGCGAGGTCGAACAGTCGCCGGTCGGAGTACCACTTCCAGTCCCCCTCCCGGAGCGCCTGCGAGACGCCGAGCTGGGAGTACGCCCAGCTCCGCGCGACGCCGCCGTCCCCGCGCAGCGAAGGCGCGAGGCTCACGCCGTCGAGGCCCGGAGGGATGTCGACCCCCGCCAGCTCGAGCAGCGTCGGGAAGAGGTCGGAGAGGTCGACCGGATCGGCGATCACGCGCCCCGGCGCGGCGACGCCCGGCCGGCTCACGATCAGGGGGACCCGCGTCCCGACCTCGCTCAGGCTCCCCTTCCCCCCCCGGAGGTCGCGGCCGCGGAACCGCGTCGCGACCTCCGCCGGCGTCCCGTTGTCGCCGAGGAAGACGATCCAGGTCCGCTCGCGTTCCCCGGTCCGCTCGAGGGCGTCGACGACGCGACCGACGATCGTGTCGAGGTGCCGCACGAGGGCCGGGAAGTTCGCGGGGTCGGCGTCCTTCCGGCGATCGAACGTCCGGCCGGGCGGGAGCGTCTCCGGGGGCCGGACGTACGGCTTGTGCGGGAGGATCATCGGGTGGTACGCGAGCCACGGCCGCCCGCGCGACGAGGCGACGAAGTCGAGGAGCCAGGCGCAGCAGACGTCCGGCCCGAACGCCCCCTCGAGCCGCGGGATCGTCTCCCCGTCGCGCCGGAGCGCCGGGTGCCAGTATCGGTTCAGCGCCTTCCCGTCGACCGTCCAGGCCCAGCAGCAGGACCGGTCGAAGCCGCACTCGGCGACGTGGTCCGGGTGCTCCTCGAAGTGGCAGAGCTGCCACTTCCCGGCGACCGCCGTCCGGTACCCCGCGTCGCGCAGCCGCTGGGCCCACGTCCCGAGCGCCGGGTCGACGACGCGCGAGCGTCCGTCCGAGTCGCGGCGGGCGCGGTGGTCGATGTTCGCCACCCACCCGGTCCGGAACGGGTACTTGCCGGTCAGCAGCTCGACCCGGGACGGCGTGCAGAGCGGCGTCGCGTAGCACGACTCGAAGCGGACGCCGGACGCCGCCAGCGCGTCGATCCGTGGGGTCTCGAACGCCTCGCCGCCGTAACACCCGACCCCGTCGATCCCGAAGTCGTCGGCGACGATGACGAACAGGTTCGGACGGTCGTCCGGCGCCGATCGGCAGCCGAGCGTCTGCGACAGGACCGCTCCCGCGGCGCCGGCGGCGGTCCCGCGCAGGAAGTCGCGGCGGCTCGGGGAGGTGGTGTCGCCGGAGTGCATGCGGCGGCGAGTGTAGTCGCCGCTCGGCGGACGGGAAGTCCCGGACGATTCGGCGCTCCCGACGCCCTCCCGCGCGGCCACGCGGGCCTCGCCGCCCCGATTCGGGATACGATGGCGGCCGATGACCCGGTTCGACGCGACGCACTGGTCGGTCGTGCTCGGCGCCGCCGAGGGGCGCACCGAGGCCCGGGACGATTTCTGCCGAACCTACGGCCGGGCGATCCGCGCCTATCTCTGTGCGCGGTGGCGACTTCCGTACGAGCACGAGAACGTCGAGGAGGGAGTGCAGGAGGTCTTCCTCGAGTGCTTCAAGGAGCGCGGCGCGCTCTCCCGGGTCGACCCGAACCGGCCGTTCCGGGCGTACCTCTACGGCATCACGTCGACGACGGCGGTCGCGCTGGAGCGAAAGTGGCGCAAGCGCGACCGCGACCACGGCATCTCCGGGTTCGAGCCGGATCGGGTGGAGCGGGACGAGGCGACCCTCTCCCAGGTGTTCGACCGCGAGTGGGCGCGGATGGTCGGTCGCGAGGCGCGGAAGCGGTTCCTGCGCCAGTCGCGCCAGGGAGAGGCCGGGGGGCGCCGTGCCCGATGCCTCGAGCTCCGCTACCAGCACGGACGGCCGCCGCGCGAGATCGCCGCCGAACTCGGCGTCCAGGTCGAAAGGGTCTACGAGATGCTCCACCAGGCGAAGGCGGACTACCGGCGGGCGTTGCTCGAAGTCGTGTCGGAGCACCACCCTGGCGCGACCCGCAGCGACCTGGAGCGGATCTGCGGCGAGTTGGCGGGGCTCCTCTGATCCGACCAAGGAAACCGCCGTCGACGCGGAGAGGTGGGTGATGACCCCTCCGGACCACGAGAGCGCCGACTACCTCGAGAGCTTCCTCGCCTCCGCCTTCGGCGACGTCGGGGAGGACGGGGGCCTGCTGCTGTCGGCGGACGACACGAAGGAGGACGACGAGGAGGAGCCGTCGACGGTCGCCCGCTACCCCGTGGTCGGGACGATCGGGCGCGGCGGGATCGGCGTGGTCTACCGCGCGGAGGACGAGGACCTCGGCCGCGAGCTGGCGGTGAAGGTGCTCCGCCGCTCCCTCGCGCACCACGAGGAGCTCCGGCGCCGGTTCGTCGAGGAGGCGCGCATCTGCAGCCGCCTGCAGCACCCGGGCGTGGTCCCGGTGCACGAGGTCGGGACGCTCGACGACGGGCGCCCCTACTTCACGATGAAGATCGTCGAGGGGAAGACCCTCGCCGAACGTCTCGCCGCGCGGACGCCGGACCGGGACGACGGACGTCGCGACCTCGAGGTCTTCTCGAAGATCGGGCAGACGCTGGCGTACGCCCACTCGCACGGCGTCGTCCACGGCGACGTCAAGCCGCAGAACGTGATGGTCGGCGCGTTCGGCGAGGTGCAGCTCATGGATTGGGGGTTCGCCCGGGGGCCGGAGTCCCCGGCCGAGGCGACCGCCGGCGAGTCCCGCACGCGGGTGATCGGCACCCCCGCGTACATGGCGCCCGAGCAGGCGAAGGGGACGGTCGCCGAGCTGACCCCGCGGACCGACGTCTTCGGCCTCGGTGCGATCCTCTGCGAGATCCTGAGCGGCGCGCCGCCGTACCTCGCGGACTCGAGGTCGGAGGTCTGCGCGATCGCCGCCCGGGCCGACCTCGCCGACGCGAAGGCCCGCCTCGCGGCGTGCGGGGAGGACGAGGCCCTCGTCGCGCTGGCGCTCCGCTGCATGACGCCCGACCCGCTCGACCGGCCGGTCGACGCGGCGGCGGTCGCGGCCGAGATCGACCGCCACCTCGACGGGCTGGAGCGGAAGGCGCGCGCGCTGGAGGTCGAGGCGGCCGAGGCGCGCGCGGTGGCCGCCGAGGAGCGCCGCTCGCGTCGCCTGACCCTCGCGCTGACGCTGACCGTGCTCGTCGCGCTCGTCGCCAGCGCCGCGATCCTCCTCTGGATCGAGCGCGACAAGAGCCGGCGCCGCGCCGCGATCGAGCGCGGGATCGCCGCCGCGGAGGAGCGCGCCTCCCTGCTCCGCCGGGACGCGATCGGCGCGCCCCCCGGCGAGGCCGCGGCGTGGGACGGCGTCCTCGCCGCCGCGCTGGAGGCGACGCGGTTGGCGCGGTCCCCCGACGCCACGGACGAGACCGCCGCGCGCGTGACGGCGCTGGCGCAAGAGCTGGAACGGGAGGCGCGGGCGGCGCGACGCGACGCCGACGTCCTCCGACGCCTGGCGAACCTCCGCCCGCACATCGGCGACGACCGCTCGAACGAGGCGCTCGACCGGGCGTACGCCGGCATCTTCGCCGACGTCGGGATCGCGTTCGGGGCGGACGGCGCGCTCGACGTCGCCGCCGCGGCCGCGACGCTCCGGGAGTCGTCCGTGCGCGACGCGCTGATCGACGCGCTCGACGAGTGGGTCCACCATCGACGGCGCCTCGAGGGAGAGGGCGGCGAGGAGTGGCGCGCGCTCCTCGCGCTCGCCGACGCGGCGGACGACGACCCGTGGCGGCGCGAGATGCGCGACGGGTACGCCCGCGCCGACCTCGACCTCCTCCGGACCCTCGCCGAGGCGAACGTCACCCGCCACGTCTCGCCGATCGCGCTCGACCTGCTGGCTCGCGCGCTGCTGGAGCGCGGCGGACGCGACGCGGCGATCGACCTGTACCGGCGCGCCGCCCGCTTGCATCCCGGCGACTTCTGGATCCACCACAACCTCGCGGGCCAGCTCCACTCGCTCCGGCCGCGCCCGGCCGAGGAGATCCTCCGCCACCTCCACATGGCGCTGGCGATCCGCCCCGACAGCGCCCACGCCCGGACCGACCTCGCGCTCGAGCACCTGATGCAGGGACGCGACGCCGACGCGATCGAGATCCTCGAACAGGCGCGCCGCCTCGACCCTCGCTACGGTCGGGCCGCGTTCCTGCTCGGCGCGGCGTACGTCCGGAACGAGCGGCCGTTCGAGGCGCTGCTCGCCGCCCGGGACGCCGAGGCGCTCGGATCGGCGGGCGCGTGGCCGACGCTGGTCCAGGCGCTGGTCGGCACCGGACACCTCGAGGAGGCGTACGACCGCCTGGAACGGCGCGGCGCCGAGGCGCCGGACGACCCGATCGTCCCCGCGATCCTCGCCGCCATCCTGACCGACGACTACCGGTTCGACGAGGCGTCGGCGCAGGCGGACCGCGCGCTCGAACTCGATCCGACGAACGCGAACACGTACGGCGTCCGGATGATGATCCGGATGGAGCGAGGGGACTTCGAAGGGGCGCTGGCGGCGCTGGCCGCGGGACGGGAGGCCGGCGAGCGTGGAGCCGAGCCGCTCTCGGCGGTCTACCAGCAGTGGACCCCGCGGCTGCGGGAGTTCCGGGAGGTCGTGCCGTTCGTCGAGCGCCTGCGACGGGGCGAACCCGCGCCGGCCGCGCCCGGCGCGCGGCTCGCGATCGCCGAGGTCGCGTTCCTGATCGGGGAGGCCGACGTCGCGCTCGACCTGCTGGAGGGGGCCCTCCCCGACCCGGTCGACCCGAGCCCCTGGAGCACCTGGTTCCTCGCCGCCCGGGCCGCGGCGAGGAGCGGCGCCGACGTCGAGCGGACGGTCGGCCACCTGCGCCGCGCGGTCGAACGGTGCGAGGCGGCCGTGGAACGCGGCGACGTCTCGGCGCTCCACCTGCTCCCGATGCTGCGGAAGTGGCGGCTCGCCCCGGAGCTCGCGTCGGCGTACGAGAGCGATCCGGCCGCCGCTGCGCTCGCGGCGCGGATCGACGCCCTGGCCGCCGCCCTGCGCGAGGACGGCCTCCGGCGCGCGAGGGAGAGCGCGGCGGCGCGAGCCGGCGGATAGACTGGTCCCCGGCCCGAGGGGCGAAGCGAGGAGCCGCCTTTGGATCGCGGGGACCGAGGCCCGAGGGACGGCCCGGAGGCGAGCCGCCCGATCAGGGACGCGTGGGACGGCGCGACCGACGCGCTGGAGCGCGCCGCGCTCGCGACGTTCAACCCGCTCTTCTACGGGCTCCGGTCGACGCTCCGGTTCCGCCGCCGCGGCTACCGGGAGGCCCCCGCCCGCGGGGCCCCGCTCTCGCCGACGATGTCGCTGTGGCTCGGCGGGGACCGCGCCCGCGCGCTGGCCGGGCGGTACGACGTCGCGTCCCTCCACGCGCGCCTGCACCTCGGTTCGTACGCGCTCGCGTTGCTGCGCCTCGACCTGCTCGATCTCGTCGCGGCGCGGGCGCCCGACCTCGTCCTGCCGCACGCCGGCGAGCGCCTCCGGCTGCTCGACGTCGGCGCGAAGAACTTCGACTCCGCGATCGCGCTCGAGCGGTTCTTCCGGGCCCGCGTCGCACCCGCCTCGCTGACCGGGATCGAGATCGACGCGTTCCGCGTCTACCGCGGTCTGCACAGTCGCGCCGACGTCGCGCACTATTACCTCTCGCTCCTCCCCGCCGCCGCTCCTCCGCACCGGTACCTCGCCGGCGACGTCCTCGAGCACGAGGAACGCTACGACGTCGTCACCTGGTTCAAGCCGTTCCTCACCTCCGGCGCGCTCCTCCGCTGGGGACTGCCGCGCCGCCTCCTGAAGCCCGAGGCGCTCCTCGCCCACGTCGCCGATCGGCTCCTCCCCGGCGGCCGGCTCCTGATCGTCAACCAGGAGGAGCACGAGGCGGAGGCGCAGGCGGAGCTCCTCGAGAGCCACGGCGGGCTCCGCTGGCGGCGCGTCGACCTCGCGGAGGCGGAGATGAAGGTCGACGAGGTCGCGTACGCGTTCGTCGCGACGCGGGAGTGACGACCGGGCGACCGTTCCGACCGCTTCGGCTCACGGCACGGTGACCGTCACCTCGTTGCTCGGGATCTCCTTCGGCGTCCCCGGGTGCTGCAGCGCGCGAAGGGTCCACTCGCCGGCGGAGAGGTTCGCCGGGACGACGAAGTGCGCCGTCCAGCACGCGTCCTCGTCGACGACCCCCGCGAGGAGCGGCCGCGGCGGGGTCGTGGGGCCGGGGCCGCCGGGGGTGCCGACGCCGGCGGTCCAGGTCCCCACGAGGAGGATCGGCCGGCGCGGCTCGCCGCCGTAGTGGTGGAGCGTGACCCGGTCGCCGGGGGCGACGGTCGACGGCGTGGCCTCGAGGAGGGTCTCGGCGGTGCCGTGGAACCCGAGCATGACTCCGCCGCCCGGACCGTGGGGCGGGAGTCCGGGCGCGAAGCCGATCAGGTCGGTCCGCCCGTCGCCGTTCACGTCCCCGGGCGCGTCGTGCACCGTCCCGAGC
>JAUIEL010000914.1 GCA_030428825.1 bacterium | reverse complement strand
CGACGTGGGCGGCCGGGTCATCGAGACCGACGGCGCGCCGGTCGGCGGGGCCCTCGTTCGCACGTCGTCCGTCGCGACCGGGCGTCCGTTTCGCAACGTGGCCACGGCCGCGGACGGGACCTTCACGATGGCGGACCTGCCGCGCGAGGCGCTCACTTGGACGTGCCGCCTCGACGGCTTCGAACCGGCCTCGCTGGAGACCGCAGCCTGCCCCGCCGACGAGCCGTTCTTCCGGCTGACGAGGCTCCCGTCCCTCGTCGGCCGGCTGGTCGGGGATCGGCTACCGCTCGAGGAACCTCACCTCCTCATCTTCCACGAGGACGACGGCGGCGCCCGAACGGACGAGCGGCGGGCGGAGGTCGATCCGGAGACCGGAGAGTTCCGCCTCGACGGCGTCCACCGGCACGACCTCCACGTCCTCGCCACCGCGAAGGGGTACGCCGTTCGCCTCCTCCGCGACGTGCCCGTCGAGGGGAGCGAGGACGTCGAGATCGAGATCCGCCTCGACCGCGGCGTCCCGCTCTCGGGTCGGGTGACGAGCGCCCTCACCGGCGCACCGGTCGTCGGCGTGGCCGTCGATCCGGTGCACGCCGACTCGCGCGGCCGGGCGACGAACCTCGCCATCGCACCGACCGGGATCGTGACCGACGCGAACGGCCTGTTCACCCTGCCGAGCCTGGCGGTGGGACGAGTCTGCCCCATCGTCTTCGACCACCCCGACCACGCGTGGTTCACCCAGGAGGTCCGCGTCGACCCCGGCGCACCGCCGCCGTTCGTCGAGGTCCGGCTCCCCGCCCCGGCCCACCTCGTCGTCACGATCCGCGACCGGACGGGCCGCGCGCTCTCCGATTTCATCGGCGAAGTGACGACGTCGAGCGACGCGATCATCCGAAGCGTCGTCCACAACGGCCGACTGGAGATCCCTTGGCTCCCCCCGGGTCCGACCGACGTCTCCGCCTGGGTCTTCTTCGGCCCCGACGACCTGACCGACCGCGTCTTCAACCGGACCGTCGAGCTCCGGGCGGGCGAGACGCGTGAACTCGTCTTCACCGCGGAGACGGGCGGCTCGGTCGTCGGCCGCGTCGTCGGGCGTCGGCTCTCCCTCCGGAGCCTCTGGGTGATCGCCCGCGCGGTCGACGGGGAGGCGAACGACTGGGAGGCGACGGCCGTGCGTCCCGACGGGCGGTACCGGCTCGACGGCGTGACTCCAGGGGAGGTCGACCTGCTCGTTCGGGCCAGCATCGACGGGCAGAACATCCGCGTGCAGGAGTCGATCCTCGTGACGCCCGGCGCCGAGACGATCGTCGACATCGAGCTGTCGGCGCGCGGCGTCGCGGGCCGGGTCGTCGACGAGGGCGGGGCGCCGATCGCGTCCGCGACGGTCCGGGTCGAACGCGGGGAGACGAACCGCTTCGAGTCGAGCTTCGCCCACACGTTCACCCGGGCGGACGGATCGTTCGAGGACCTCGGGGGGGAGCCGGGGCCGCACTCGCTGCTCGTTCGCGCGGAGGGGTTCGGGTACGCGATCGAGCGGGTCGTCGTCCCGCACGCGGAGCGGACCGCCGAGGTCACGGTTCGCCTCTCCGCGGAGGCGGTCGTCCTGGCTCGAGCCGTCGACGGAAACGGCACGCCGATCCCTGCGGCCGAGTTCGAGCTCCGGCTGATCCCCGGGGACGAGCCGGCGCCCGTCGAGTCGAACTCGACCGACGACGGCGGGGCCCGCTTCCTCGGCGTCGCGGAGGGCGCGCACGACGTCGTCGCGACCGCGCCGGGGTTCTTCCCGGGGCGTGTCCGGGCGAGTCCC